>URWG01000163.1 GCA_900551495.1 uncultured Eubacteriales bacterium | reverse complement strand
AGCGTCATGCTCGACGGCAAGAAGGGCGTTGCCCAGCGTGTCGTCTACGGCGCATTCGAAATCGTTGAGCAGAAGACCGGCAAAAACGGTCTGGAAGCTTTCCAGCAGGCGATGGAAAACATCATGCCTTCCCTGGAAATCAAGTCCCGTCGTGTCGGCGGCGCGACCTATCAGGTTCCTCTGGAGGTCCGTCCCGAGCGTCGTCAGACTTTGGGTCTGCGCTGGATCACCGCTTACTCCCGTAAGCGCAGCGAAAAGACCATGAAGGAACGTCTCGCAGGCGAGATCATGGATGCCTGCAACAATACCGGCGCCTCCGTCAAGAAGCGCGAGGATACCCACAAGATGGCAGAAGCCAACAAGGCATTCTCCCATTTCCGCTGGTAACAAAAAAGGAGTTACTGAATGCCGAGACAATATTCTCTTGAGAATACAAGAAATATCGGTATCATGGCGCATATCGACGCCGGCAAGACCACCACGACGGAGCGTATTTTGTTCTATACCGGTCGCACCTACAAGCTGGGCGAGACTCACGAGGGCAATGCGGTCATGGACTGGATGGAGCAGGAGCAGGAGCGCGGCATCACCATTACGTCCGCTGCGACGACCTGCTTTTGGCGCGACTGCCGCATCAATATCATCGACACCCCGGGTCACGTTGACTTCACCGTTGAGGTCGAACGCAGCCTGAGAGTGCTCGACGGCGCGGTCACTGTGCTGTGCGCCAAGGGAGGCGTCGAGCCTCAGACCGAGACAGTCTGGAGACAGGCTGACAAATATAATGTGCCGCGGATGGTCTATGTCAACAAAATGGACATCATGGGCGCCGATTTCTTCAATGTTCTCAACATGATGCACGATCGGCTCAAATGTAACGCTGTCCCGATCCAACTGCCGATCGGCGCAGAGGCGGACTTCAAGGGCGTCATTGACCTCATCAAGATGAAGGCGAATGTCTTTTACGATGAGCTGGGCAAGGACGTCCGCGAGGAGGAAATCCCCGAAGATCTCCGCGACCTTGCGCAGGAGTACCGCGAGAAGCTGCTCGAATCCGTCTCCGATCAGGACGACGAGATCATGGAGCTGTTCCTCAACGGCGACGAGATCCCCGCGGAGAAGATCCGCGCCGCGATCCGCAAGGCGACGATCGCAGTGCATATGATCCCCGTTACCTGTGGCACATCCTATAAGAACAAGGGTGTTCAGGAGTTGCTGGACGCTATCGTGGATTACATGCCGTCCCCTTTGGACAAGAAGGGCATTTCCGGCGTGAATCCCAAGACGGATGAGGAGGAGTTCCGCCCTGCGGACGATAACGCCCCCTTCTCCGCGCTGGCGTTCAAGATCGCAACCGACCCCTTTGTCGGCAAGCTCTGCTTCTTCCGCGTCTACTCCGGCTCGGTGAGCAAGGGAACGACCGTTCTCAACTCCACCAAGGGCAGCCGTGAGCGCCTCGGAAGAATCCTGCGGATGCACGCCAACCACCGCGAGGACATCGAAACGGTCTACTCCGGAGATATTGCCGCCGTCGTCGGTGTGAAGAACACCACCACGGGCGATACCTTCTGCGACGAGAAGCACCCGATCGTCCTCGAGTCCATGGAATTCCCCGAGCCGGTCATCCGCGTCGCCATTGAGCCGAAAACCAAGGCGGGGCAGGAGAAGATGGGCATTGCCCTGATGAAGCTGGCAGAGGAGGACCCGACCTTTAAGACCTATACCGATACCGAGACAGGTCAGACCATCATCGCCGGCATGGGCGAGCTTCACCTTGAGATCATCGTTGATCGCCTCCTGCGGGAGTTCAAGGTCGAGGCGAACGTCGGCGCACCGCAGGTCGCCTATAAGGAGACGGTGCGCGGCACGGCAGACGTGGACATGAAATATGCCCGTCAGTCCGGCGGCAAGGGTCAGTACGGTCACGTCAAGATCAAGCTTGAGCCGAACGAAAGCGGCAAGGGCTATGAGTTCATCAACGCGGTCACCGGCGGCGCGATCCCGAAGGAGTATATCCCCGCGGTCGATCAGGGTATTCAGGGCGCTATGACCGCCGGCGTGCTTGCCGGTTTCCCGGTCGTGGACGTCAAGGTCACCCTCTATGACGGCTCGTATCACGAGGTCGACTCGTCCGAGCTCGCCTTTAAGATCGCCGGTTCGATGGCATTCAAGGAGGCTTGCCGCAAGGCACAGCCCGTCATTCTTGAACCGATCATGAAGGTCAGCGTTATCGTTCCCGAGGAATATACCGGCGATGTCATCGGCGATATTTCCTCGCGCCGCGGCAATATCCTCGGCATGGAGCCGCGCAATGGCTCGACGCAGATCGACGCCAATGTGCCGCTGTCCGAGATGTTCGGCTATGCGACGGATCTGAGAAGCCGCACACAGGGACGCGGTCAGTATTCCATGGAGCCCAGCCACTATATTGAGCTGCCTAAGAATATTCAGCAGGAAATCGTTGAAAAACACGGCTCTTACTGAAAAAACTACTTGCCAATATGCATTTTTTAGTGTATAGTGGTAGGTGAGCAAGTCAAAATTTTATATTTACCATTCATAAATCAAACAGGAGGATTTTTTCAATGGCAAAGCAGAAATTTGAAAGAACCAAGCCGCACGTAAACATCGGCACCATTGGTCACATCGACCATGGCAAGACCACCCTGACTGCTGCGATCACCAAGTACCTCTCCTTCTTCGGCGACGCTGCCTTCACCGATTATGCAAACATCGATAAGGCTCCCGAAGAGAAGGCTCGTGGTATCACAATCAATACCGCTCACGTCGAGTACGAGACCGAGAAGCGTCACTACGCTCACGTTGACTGCCCGGGTCACGCCGACTATATCAAGAACATGATCACCGGCGCTGCGCAGATGGACGGCGCGATCCTTGTTATCGCCGCTACCGACGGCCCCATGGCTCAGACCAAGGAGCACCTGCTGCTTGCCCGTCAGGTTAACGTTCCCTCCGTCCTCGTCTTCCTCAACAAGGTTGACCAGGTTGACGACGAAGAGCTGCTTGAGCTCGTCGAGATGGAAGTCCGCGAGACTCTGGACTTCTACGGCTTCCCCGGAGATGACACCCCCATCATCCGCGGTTCCGCTCTGAACGCTCTGATCTCCGAGTCCACCGATCCCAACGCTCCCGAGTATGCTTGCATCAAGGAGCTCATGGACGCTGTTGACTCTTGGATCCCCACTCCCGACCGTATGGCTGACAAGCCCTTCCTGATGCCTGTCGAGGACGTCTTCACGATTTCCGGCCGCGGCACCGTCGCTACGGGTCGTGTCGAGCGCGGTCAGATCAAGAAGAACGAGCCGGTTGAGATCGTTGGTCTTATGGACGAGCCGAAGTCCACTGTCGTTACCGACATCGAAATGTTCCACAAGCTGCTCGACTACGCAGAAGCCGGCGACAACATCGGCGCTCTGCTCCGCGGCGTTGACAAGAAGAGCATCGAGCGTGGCCAGGTTCTGGCGAAGCCCGGCTCCATCCATCCCCACACCAAGTTCAAGGGTCAGGTTTACGTTCTGACCAAGGAAGAAGGCGGCCGTCACACCCCGTTCTTCAACAACTATCGTCCGCAGTTCTATTTCCGTACCACTGACGTTACCGGCATCATCACCCTGCCCGAAG
>URWG01000162.1 GCA_900551495.1 uncultured Eubacteriales bacterium | reverse complement strand
GTTGGCGGCGACCATGCGGTCAAAGGTCTTGTCGGAGATAGTGAACAGGGCATGACCGCCGAACATTGCGGCGAGCATCGGGTCCTTTTCCTTCTCGCAGTAGGTGATGAAGTCGGCGTTTTCCTGCACGGCTTGAATGGACTTCTCCTCGCCGTCGCGGTCGGAGACTTCGTAGCACAGGCAGGAGCGGATGCCGAATTCCTTCGCGGACTCGGCGATCTCAAAGAGGCTGCCGGGGATCTCGCAGAACGAGGCGTGATGGTCAAAAATGGTGGTCACGCCCTGCTTGATGCAGTCCAGATACAGCGCGTCGGCGGACGCCTTCGTTCCCTTGAGCGTCAGCTTGCGGTCGATCGCCCACCACGTTCCGTCGAGGACCTCAAAGAAGTTCGTGGGGTTGTTGCCCTTGATGGACAGACCGCGGGCAAGGGCGGAATAGATGTGGGTGTGCGCATTGATGAACGCGGGCATAATCACGCCGCCCTTGGCATCGATGAACTCCGCATCGGGATACTTCGCCTTCAGATCGGCGGTCTTGCCGACCTCCTTGATCTTGGTGCCGTCGATGACCACGCCGCCGTCGGGCAGATAGGGCGTCGTTTGGCTGCGGGTGATGAGCTTGCCGTTTGCGAGAATGTACATGACGTTGACCTCCTTAGAATAAACAAAAATGGGGACGCAGAACTCCCGTTCCGCATCTCCACTCAAGAATACCTGAGTGATAGTTACAAGCCCGTGCGCAAAGCACTTCGTTACAGCTATCAATCTTCAATTACAGTACTATTATATCGAAAAAGCCCCGCTGACGCAAGGCTTTTTCTTTTGCTATATTTTACAAATTTTTCAGTCGTTTTTTGAACAGTTTGACAGGGCGTTCGACATTGACGAAGGTTGCGGCTTTCCTAATCATTGTAAGAGCGATTGAAGGCATCGCGGAAAAGCGCGGGATTTTGCGGCTTCGACGGACAGCGGCTCCCCTGCGTAAGGAAGGACGTTTGCACGCGCCGCCCCAAGGCTTCCCTGTGTAAGAGAGGCTTTTGTGCGGAGCATTTTTGTAACGCTTCAGCACACCCCGCCCTGCGGATTCTGTTGACAGCGTCTGCACGCGGCGGGTGCAGGTTCTCCTTTACTTTCCCGTCGATTTCGGGTAGAATAGACCAAAACGGAAACGGAGGCGGGTCGATGTACGACGTATCCATCGTGAAATGTGATTCCTATGCGCCGGAGGACTGCGAACGGGCGCTTTCGGCGGTTTTGGAGCCGCTCGGCGGGCTGGACTGGGTGCGGTCGGGGATGCGCATTGTCATCAAGGCGAACCTTGTCTCCGCCATGAAGCCCGATGCCGCCGCGACGACCCATCCGGCGCTCCTTCGCGCGCTGACGCAGGCGCTGCAAGCCCGCGGCGCGTCGGTCGTCATCGGCGACAGCCCCGGCGGGCTTTATAACGAAGCCTATCTGAACCGTGTCTATCGCGTCACGGGAATGGAGGAGACGGGCGCGGAGCTGAACCGCGATTTTTCGCAGCGGGACGCCGTTTTCCCCGAGGCGCACGTCGCGCGGCATTTTACATACACCGCCTATCTCGACAATGCCGACGCGATCATCAGCTTCTGCAAGCTCAAGAGCCACGGCATGATGTCGCTCTCGGCGGCGACGAAGAACCTGTTCGGCGCGATTCCCGGCACGATGAAGCCGGAGTACCACTTCCGCTATCCCGACCCGCTCGACTTTGCGGGGATGATCGTCGATCTGAACAGCTATTTCAAGCCCCGCCTGTATCTGGTCGATGCGGTGGAGGCGATGGAGGGCAACGGTCCGACGGCGGGAACGCCGCGTCACATGGGTGCGCTGCTGGCGGGCACGGACGGTCATCGGCTCGACCTCGTCTGCGCCGCGCTGATCGGGCTGGAGCCGATGGCGGTGCCGACGCTGCGGGCTGCGGCGAATTACGGCTTCATCGGCGAAACGGCGGACGACGTGACGGTCGCGGGCTGCCTCGCGGACTTCATCCTGCCGGATTTTCAGCGGATCGAACGCGGGCGCGGGCTGCAATTCGAAACACTGCTGCCCGGTGCGCTCGGAACGGCGTTCGGCAAGGTCGCGCAGAAGGCGCTGCGTTCGTCGCCGCGGCTGAAGAAAAAGCTGTGCGTCGGCTGCGGTAAATGCACCGAGATTTGCCCTGCCAAGGCGATCACGATCACGGAAAAGAAGGCGGTCATCGCGCGGGAGAAGTGTATCCGCTGCTTCTGCTGTCAGGAATTCTGCCCCAAGGGCGCCATGCAGGTCCACCGTCCCCTCCCCGCCCGTATCCTGAACCGCTGACCGTATCGAAGCGGAGCATGACGGAACAAACGTTTCCCGCAGTGCTTGACACGGCGGGAAATTTTTGCTATAGTGATTCACACAAATATGAAAAGTATGATTTTTGGAGGCGAGCGGCATGGCGGGGAGCGGGAAGCATCTTCTCGGCAGACAGCACCGCCGCCATATTTTCGGAACGGCGCGGGTGGGGGAGCGCGGTCAGATCGTCATTCCCAAGGAGGCGCGGCAGGTATTCGGCATCTCGCCCGGGGACACGCTGCTGATCTTGGGCGACGAGGAGAACGGCATTCTCGTGACCAAGCCCGAGGTTCTGAACGATGTGGCGCGGAAAATATTTGAGACGATGGACAAAGGAGACGAAGCATGAAACAGATGTATGCACAGCTCGGCGTGTCGCCGGCTGTTTACGAGTACGGCGAGCGGGTGCTGGTGCAGCTCCGCGAGCGCTTTGCCGCGGTCGATGCCGTGGCGGAATACAATCAGGCGAAGGTGCTGCACGCGATGCAGAAAAACCGCGTTGCCGCGACCTATTTCGCCGCGACGACCGGCTACGGCTATGACGATGTGGGACGCGACAAGCTGGAATGCGTCTACGCCGATACCTTCCACACCGAGGCGGCGCTCGTCCGTCCGCAGATCACCTGCGGGACGCACGCGCTGACCGTCGCGCTTTCGGCAAATCTTCTGCCGGGGGACGAGCTGCTGTCGCCCGTCGGCGCACCGTATGACACCTTAGAGGAGGTCATCGGCATCCGTCCGTCGCGCTGCTCTCTGAGGGAGTACGGCGTGACCTATCGGCAGGTCGATCTGACGGCGGAGGGCGGCTTTGACTTCGATGCCATCCGCGCCGCCGTAAACGAGAAAACGAAGCTGGCGACCATCCAGCGCAGCAAGGGCTACGCGACCCGCCCGACCTTCTCCGTGGCGCAGATCGGGGAGCTGATTGCCTTCCTGAAATCGCTCAAGCCCGACATCATCTGCATGGTCGATAACTGCTACGGCGAATTCACGGAGGTCGTCGAGCCGAGCGACGTCGGTGCGGATATGATCGTCGGCAGCCTCATCAAGAACCCCGGCGGCGGTCTTGCGCCTTCCCCCCATCGGCGCCTACATCTGCGGCACGCAGAAGTGGGTCGACCGCTGCGCCTACCGCCTTTCCGCTCCCGGGCTGGGGCAGGAGGTCGGCGCGAATCTCGGACTGATGCCCGCGCTCTATCAGGGCTTCTTCCTCGCCCCGACGGTCGTCGCCTCGGCGCTCAAGGGCGCGATCTTTGCGGCGAATCTCTACGAGCGGCTGGGCTTCCGCGTCGTGCCGAACTCCACGGAGAGCCG
>URWG01000161.1 GCA_900551495.1 uncultured Eubacteriales bacterium | reverse complement strand
CGGCGGGCTTAGGGAAGCCCGCCCTACGGATTCTAACGATACTGCCAACACGCGGGTTGTCGAGGAGTGCTGATCCCTAGATCGTGTGGGGCACGTTAGCTGCGATGATACACACCCACCCAAGCCTCGGAGGTTTTTATGGAACGATTATTATTGGAGGCGCTGCGGGGGCTGCCGGAATTTCGGCGGCTGTGCGGCGCGGTCGAGAAAAATGCCGCAGTCGGCGTTTCCGGTGCGGCACAGATCAACCGCACCCATCTGATCGCCTCGATCTGCCACGAGACGCGACGCCCTGCCGTCATTATCTGTCAGGATGAGTTGGCGGTACGGCGGACGCAATCGGAGCTTGCCGCCTTTCTCGACACGGAGGGGACGGTTCTTCCGTCGCGCGACTTTACCTTTCACAACGCCTCGGCGATCTCGCGCGGCTGGGAACAGAAGCGCCTGCGCGTGCTGTACGACCTCGGAATGGGGCAGAGCGGCACGCCGTATCCCATTCTCCTGACGACGTGGGAGGCGCTGTCCAAGCGTACCATGCCCAAGGCGGCGCTGTTTTCCTCCGCGCTCCGATTGCAGCCCGCAGCCCTGCTCTCGCCGGAGACGCTTGCCGAGCGGCTGGTACGGTGCGGCTATGCCCGCGGGACGCTCGTCGAGGGCGTCGGGCAATTCTCCGTGCGCGGCGGCATCGTCGATTTCTTCTCGCCGGCGCACGACGCGCCCGTTCGCGTGGAATTTTTCGGAGACGAGATCGACGCGATGGGCTTTTTTGACCCCGTGACGCAGCGGCGGACGGAAAATGCTGCGGAGGCTGTCGTTCTGCCCTTTGCGGAGGCGCTGCCCGCCCTACACCCGAACGGAACGGCGGGGCTGGCGGACGATCTGAACGCGCTGCAAGCCCGTCTGCGCCGCCGCAGAACGCCGAACGAGACGCTCCTGCGCACGCTTGCCGAGGACACCGAAGCCATCGGCGCGGGCGTGACCTTTTCCGCCGCCGACCGCTATATGGCGCTGATCTACCCCGAATTTGCCTGCGCCGCGGACTATCTGCCCGCCGACGCGGTGGTATTCTTCTGCGATCACGGCAATCTGCGCCGCGCTGCCGAGCGCAGCACGACGGAGGAAGGCATGATGCTCGACAGTCTGCTGCAATCGGGCGTGTTGTGCGGCGAGCTGTGCGAATTTTCCGCCGATTGGGAGACGGTCTGCGGCGGCTTGCTGGGGCGGGCGGTCGTGTTTCTCGACTCGTTCCTTGCCGCGTCCTATCCGGAGGCGCTGCCGCCGAAGGAGCTGATCGGCATCACGGCAAAGCAGCTCCCGTCCTACGGCGGCAACCTCGACGCAGCCGTGACCGACCTGGCGTTCTATCAGAAAAACGAATTTGCCTCGCTCGTCCTCTGCGGCAATCGGCGGCGCGGCGAGATTCTTTCCGATCTGCTGCGGGAAAAGGGGCTTCCCGCCCTCCTTGCCTTCCCGCTGACGGCGCTGCCGAAGCCCGGGCAGATCCTGCTCGCCGACGGTGCGCTGCCGAACGGCATGGAGTACCCCGACCTGCATTTTGCCGTGCTGACCGAGGGGCAGCTACTCGCTCAAAATCAGCCAAAACCGCGCAAAAAACGCTCAAAAGCGACGAATCGACAGAAATTGGACTCCTTTGCCGACCTGACGCCCGGGGATCTGATCGTGCACGAATACCACGGCATCGGGCGCTACGTCTGCATGGAGCAAATGAAAATCGACGGTGCGGTGAAGGATTACGTCAAGATCGCCTATCAGGGCAGCGATACGCTCTACGTTCCGGCGACGCAGCTCGATCTGATCTCAAAATACATCGGCGGCGGTGAAAACGCACCCGTCAAGCTCAATCGACTCGGCGGCGATCAATGGGAAAAGACCAAAGCGCGGACGAAGGCGGCGGTCAAGGACCTTGCGGAGGATCTGATCCGCCTGTACGCCGAGCGAAAGCGCCGCATGGGGCACGCCTTTGCCGCCGATACGCCGTGGCAGGCGGAGTTCGAGCAGAACTTCCCCTACGCGGAGACGGACGACCAGCTCCGCTCGATCGACGAGATCAAGGGCGACATGGAGGCGCCGCAGCCGATGGACCGCCTGCTCTGCGGCGACGTCGGCTTCGGCAAAACAGAGGTTGCGTTACGCGCCGTTATGAAAGCAATTTTAGACGGTAAACAGGCGGCGATTCTCGTCCCGACGACTGTGCTGGCGCAGCAGCACTACACGACTGCCGTGGCGCGTTTTCGCGGCTTTCCGGTCAACATCGGCGTGCTCTCGCGCTTCTGCACTGCGGCACAGCAGCGGAAAACGCTGGCGGACCTTGCCGCGGGCACGCTCGACCTCGTGATCGGCACGCACAAGCTGCTGCAAAAGGACGTGCGCTTTAAGGACCTCGGGCTGCTGATCGTGGACGAGGAGCAGCGCTTCGGCGTGACGCATAAGGAGAAGCTGAAGGAGCTTGCCAAGGGCGTGGACGTCCTGACCCTCTCGGCGACACCCATCCCGCGGACGCTGAACATGGCGCTGTCGGGCATCCGCGATATGTCCACCATTGAGGAGCCGCCGCACGACCGCTATCCGGTGCAGACGTTCGTTCTGGAGTACGCCGAGCCGGTGCTCATCGACGCGATGCGGCGGGAGCTGGAGCGCGGCGGGCAGGTCTATTACCTCCACAACCGCGTGGACTCCATTGCGCAGTGCGCCGCCCGCATCAAAAAAGCCCTCCCCGACGCCGAGGTCGGCATTGCACACGGCAAAATGAGCGAGGAGGAGCTGAGCGACGTCATGCAGCGCATGGCGGAGGGGGAGCTGCAAATTTTGGTCTGCACGACGATCATCGAGACGGGAATTGATATTTCAAACGTCAATACGCTCATCATTGAGGACGCCGACAAGCTCGGACTGGCGCAGCTCCATCAGATTCGCGGACGCGTCGGCAGAAGCAGCCGCCACGCCTTTGCCTACCTGACCTTCCGCCGCGGCAAGGTGCTGACGGAGGTCGCGGAAAAGCGTCTGAACGCGATTCGGGACTACGCGGAATTCGGCTCGGGCTTCAAGATTGCCATGCGGGATCTGGAAATTCGCGGTGCGGGCAATCTGCTCGGCGCGGCGCAGTCCGGTCATATGCTGTCGGTCGGCTACGACCTGTATCTGAAGCTGCTGGAGGAGGCGGTTTTGGAGGAGCGCGGCGAGAAGCCCGCAGACGAGGTGAGCTGCACCGCCGATTTGGACGTAACGGCGAATATCGACAGAAATTACATCCCGTCGGGCGAGCAGCGGATGGACCTTTACCGCCGCATGGCTGCCATTCGGTCGCAGGAGGACGCCGACGAGCTGCTTGACGAGATGGTCGATCGCTACGGCGATCCGCCGAAGGGCGCGATGAATCTGATCGACATTGCGCTGCTGCGTGCCAGAGCCGCTGCATTGGGCGTGACCGACCTGACGCAGAAGGGGCGGACACTGATGCTCACGCTGTCGCGCTTCGAATTTGAGGCGATTGCGGCGCTCTGCGGACAGGCGGCGTATCAGAAGCGTATCTTCCTGTCGCCCAAGGCGGACAAGCCGATCCTGTCGCTGAACCTCCGCGCGGGAGAAAACCCGCTCAAGGCGGCACAGGAGCTGATTGCGGCATATGCCGCGCGCTGTCAATAACATTTCGTAATATTTCTTTTATCGGTGCATCGGTGCGGACA
>URWG01000160.1 GCA_900551495.1 uncultured Eubacteriales bacterium | reverse complement strand
TTGGCTCCACCTTTGGGGGAGCTGGCGCGAAGCGCCTGAGGGGGTTGTAATCCGTGCCGAAGGCACACCGCCATGATTCACTGTTCACCATTCACTATTCACTTGATGTTGCTGTAATTGGCGGGCACCGAAACGGTGCCCCTACGGATTCTATTGGTACTGCCTGCACGCGGCGGGCTTGGGGAAGCCCGCCCTACGATGTCTAACGGTACTGCCCGTTATTTATCCACGCGGAATTGCAGCGTCAGGCTGTCAATTCCCGTCGTCAGGCGGCGATAGCGCACACCGGCGGCGTCGAGCATCCGCTTTGAGGCGAGATTCATCTCCGTGCCGTCGTACTTATCGGAAAGATAGAGAATCTCGGCGATACCGCTCTGGATGATCGCCTTGGCACACTCATTGCACGGAAACAGCGCCACATACAGCCTTGCCCCGCGCAGCACCCGCCCGCCCGCGTTCAAAATCGCGTTCAGCTCGGCGTGGACGACGAAGGGATACTTGCCGCTGTCCCACGGGAAGGTATCGTCGCTGCATCCGTTGGGCAAGCCGTTATAACCGGTGGAGATAATGACGTTCTCCGGCGAGACGATGCACGCGCCGACCTGTGTGTTGGGGTCCTTGCTGCGGTTGGCGGCAAGCAGCGCAATGCCCATAAAATATTCGTCCCACGAAATATAGCCTTCCCGTTTCATATGTACTCCTCCTTATCCGACCAAAAAGCTCAGCGCCGTAATGCCGAGCTGCATGACAAGCGTGACGATGATGCCGGCGGTGATGACGCCGAGGAAGATGGCGGGAATCGCCCGACGGAACCGCATATTGATCAGCGCCGCGATCAGTGCACCCGTCCATGCGCCGGTGCCGGGCAGCGGGATGGCGACAAAGACGAACAGCCCGATCAGCTGCGACCGCTTGACCCTCGCGCCCTTTCCCGCGGCACGCGTCTCCACCCACGTCGCGATGGGCAGCAGACGGGGATAGCGCTTCATCCAGTCCAGAATTTTACGGATGAACAGCAGGATGAACGGCACGGGCAGCATATTGCCCAGCACGCTCAGAATGTACGCCACCCACGGCGACAGTCCCGCAGCGGTGGCATAGGGGATCGCGCCGCGCAGCTCGATCACGGGCACCATGGAGATCAGGAAGGTGACCAGCTCCTCGGGGATCCCGTCGGCGGCGTTGTGCTCGTGGCACGCGCAAAGCAGCAGGCAGACCGACAGCAGCAGGAGCACCGCCGAAATTATCATAACAGAACGCTTCATAAGTCAATTTCTCCGCTTATTAAGGTACGCTCCGCCGAACGGAGCGCTCACCGACTTTCACGCGGCGGCGAAGGAAAAGTTGGGAGACTCCCCCCTCGTCCGCGCCGCATACCGTATTTTCGCTTTCCATCATACCATCTCGGCGGGGACGTGTCAATTCCCGCGTCGCGGTGCTGCCCTTTTTCGCCCGAAAAATCGCAAAATGTCAGATTTTCTATTGCATCGGCGCAAAAAATGTGGTATATTTTCAGATTGTGGACTTATCATCATAACAGAGAACAGGCGGCAATCGCCGCACGGAAAGGGACCGATTGCAATGGCTGAACAGCAGAACATCCGAAATATCGCTATCATCGCCCACGTTGACCACGGCAAGACCACGCTCGTGGACGAAATGCTCAAGCAGGGCGGCATCTACCGCGAAAATCAGGCGGTGGTCGATCGCGTTATGGACTCCGGCGATTTGGAGCGCGAGCGCGGCATCACCATCTTGGCAAAGAACACCGCCGTTCATTATAAGGGAACCAAAATCAACATCGTCGATACCCCGGGTCACGCGGACTTCGGCGGCGAGGTCGAGCGCATTCTGAAGATGGTCAACGGCGTTCTGCTGCTGGTGGACGCCGCCGAGGGACCCATGCCGCAGACCCGCTTCGTGCTGCAAAAGGCGCTGGAGTTAGGGCATAAGGTCATCGTCGTCGTCAACAAAATCGACCGTTTGGACGCCCGCGTCGAGGAGGTCATGGACGAGGTGCTGGAGCTGCTGCTCGACCTCAACGCCACGGATGAGCAGTTCGCCTCTCCGACGCTGTTCTGCTCGGCGCGGCAGGGCGTCGCCAGCTATTCCCCCAACGAGACGGGCGTGAACCTCGACCCGCTGTTTGACACCATCGTCAACTATATCCCCGCGCCCTCGGGCGACCCCGCCGCTCCCGTGCAGATGCTCGTATCGTCCATCGACTATAACGAGTATGTCGGCAGAATCGGCATCGGACGCATCGAGCGCGGCACCCTCCGTCAGAATCAGGAGGTCACCATCTGCGACTACCACGACCCCGAGCACGTCGCAAAGGGCAAGGTCGTGGCGCTGTACGAGTTTGACGGACTGGGCAAGAACCCCATCCAGCAGGCAAGCGCGGGCGAGATCGTCGCCTTCTCCGGCATGGCGGACATTACCATCGGGCGCACCATCTGCGCACCGGACTGCATGGAGCCGCTGCCCTTCGTTAAAATTTCCGACCCGACGATCGAAATGACCTTCTCCGTCAACGATTCGCCGTTTGCCGGACGCGAGGGCAAGTACGTCACCTCCCGCAACCTCCGCGACCGTCTGACGCGCGAGCTTCTGAAGGACGTTTCGCTCCACGTCACGGAGCAGGGAACGGATGCGTTCAACGTCGCGGGCCGCGGCGAGATGCACATTTCCATTCTGATCGAGACGATGCGCCGCGAGGGCTACGAATTCCAGGTCAGCACCCCCCGCGTCCTGACCAAAACGATCGACGGCAAGCTCTGCGAGCCGATCGAACGCATGGTCGCGGACGTGCCGGAGACGTCGATGGGCAGCGTGATCGAGAAGATCGGTCGCCGCAAGGGTGATCTTGTGTCCATGACCCCCGTCGGCAGCCGCTACCGTCTGGAATTTTTGGTCCCGTCGCGCGGACTGTTCGGCTATCGCAACGAATTTTTGACCGATACGCGCGGCGAGGGCATCATGTCCTCCGTGCTCGACTCCTACGCCCCGATGAAGGGCGAGATCGAGCGGCGCAAGAGCGGCTCTCTGATCGCCTTTGAGACGGGCGAGGCGTGCTCCTACGGTCTGTTCAACGCGCAGGACCGCGGACAGCTCTTTATCGAACCGGGCGTTGAGGTCTACGCCGGTATGGTCGTGGGCATCTGCTCGCGCAACGAGGATATGACCGTCAACGTCTGCAAGCGCAAGCAGTTGACCAATATGCGTGCCTCCGGCTCGGACGAGGCGCTGCGGCTGACCACGCCGAAGATCCTGTCGCTGGAGCAGTGCTTGGAATTCCTTGCGGACGACGAGCTGCTGGAGGTCACGCCGAAGAGCCTGCGCATCCGCAAGCGCGAGCTGGACCACGGTCTGCGTATGCGCCAGCTCATGAAGACCCGCAACGGCTGATTCGCTGCATCGGGCGCTCTTACCATTAGAAACAAAGTGCCGGGTCTGTCATTGCGAGACCCCGAAAGGGTCGTGGCAATCTCGCGGAATTGTTTCGAAGTTTCGATACATTTCGGCGAATTTGAGGCATTTCGCATGAGATTGCCGCGTCGCTTCGCTCCTCGCAATGACAAGGGAGAGCGGTTATGCCGTCGCAATGGCACAGGCGGAGGCGGGGACGAGATTCCCACGTCAAGCTTCGCCCTCCGACCGGCAAGCGGAGAGCCCGTATCCGTAAGGCTCCTTCGTCGCCGACGGC
>URWG01000159.1 GCA_900551495.1 uncultured Eubacteriales bacterium | reverse complement strand
ACGGATTACAACCCCCTCAGGCGCTTCGCGCCAGCTCCCCCAAAGGTGGAGCCAAGGCGTGAGCGATAGCGCTTCCGATTACCGCTCGTGGGGGGCAGCGTCCTCGACGCCCCGCTGTTGGCACTATCGACGCTGCGATGAAATCGGACAGCCGCGTCTCGCCTGATTTTTTGTTCGAGTTCGAGCAGCGGAGGCGCAGACATACTTGCTGTATTTCAAGCCGACGCTGCGATGAAATCGGTCAAAAAATCCGCGGGATTCACAAAAAATTCACCCAAAATCTCAAAAAAGGGTTATAATGGTGTGAGAAACAGAAAGAGAGGAGCTGATCGTATGGCAAAGACGGTACTGATCGTGGAGGACGATCGGAATATCGCCGACCTGCTGCGGCTGTATTTGGAAAAAGAGGGCTACGAGGTCGCGATCGCCTATACCGGTATTCAGGGCGTGGAGAAATTCCGCGAGGTGCAGCCGAGTCTGATCCTTTTGGATGTCATGCTGCCGGAAATGGACGGTTGGGGCGTGTGCCGCACCATCCGAGCGGAGTCGAAGGTGCCGATCATTATGCTGACTGCCAAGGGTGAGACAGAGGACAAGGTCAACGGTCTGAAGCAGGGCGCGGACGACTATATTACGAAGCCCTTTGAGATGAAGGAGGTCCTGGCGCGCATCGAGGCTGTGCTGCGCCGGAGCGGTATCGCGCCGGAGCGGACGGCACGGCGGCTGGTATTCGACAAGTTAGTGATCGACATGGACGCCTTCGAGCTGATCGTGGACGGGAAGAAGGTGCCGACCCCGCCGAAGGAGCTGGAGCTGCTGTACCATCTCGCATCGTCTCCTAATATTACATTCTCCCGTAACCGTCTGCTTGACGAGGTTTGGGGCTTCGACTATTTCGGCGACACGCGGACGGTCGATGTCCATATTAAGCGCCTGCGCGAAAAGTTAGAGGGCGTTTCGGACAAGTGGGCGCTCAAGACCGTATGGTCGGTGGGCTATAAATTCGAGGTCGCGGAGGCATGAAAACGACCTCCCGACGGCAGGTAACGATGGTGCTGTGCATCCTGCTGGCGGCAACGGTGTTTATCGGCGTGTTTTTTTGGTTGATTTTTACCCGCTATGTGGAAAACGAGAAAAAGCACTCTCTTGACACCACGGCACAGTCGGTCGGAACGCTCGTGCAGGCATATGCCTACAGCGGCTTGAACAACTGGGAATTCCGCACAAATCTTGCGGTTGCCGCCGCCGCCTCGGAAAACGACATTCTGCTGTGCGACACCGAGGGCAACGTCAGCGTCTGCGCGGCCGATCTGCAGGGCTGCTCGCATTTGGAGCAGAGCCTCGGTACGGAGCTCGCGGAGGCAATCTTTTCCGGCGCGGAGACGGAGCTGAATCAGGCAGTCTCCGCCATCTACGGCGACCGACGGCTGGCTGTCGCGCTGCCCGTTGTGATCGACGAGACGCGTTACTGTATCGTTCTGGCGTCGATCAAGCAGTCGGCGCTGACCGAGCTGACACGGAAAACGCTCTCGATCTTTTCCATGACGGCGCTTCTGACGTTTTTGGTCGCGCTCGTTGCCGCTCCCTACATCACCAACCGCGAGACGAAGCCCATCCGCACGATGGCTGCGGCGGCGCGGCAGATCGCGCACGGCAACCTCGACGTCCGCATCCCGACGGGACAGCAGAGCGAGGAGATGGAGGAGCTGGCTGTTGCGTTCAATAACATGACAACAGCGCTGAAAAACTCCGAGCGCGTGCGGCAGGAATTCGTCGCCAACGTCAGCCACGAGCTGAAAACGCCCATCACGACGATCGCGGGCTACCTCGACGGGATGCTCGACGGGACGATTCCGCCCGAAAAGCAGCAATATTATATGGAGCTGGTCAGCACGGAGGCGCGGCGGCTGTCAAGGCTGGTGCGCAGTATGCTGGAGATCAGCCGCTTGCAGGATCAGGGGATCCCCGCCGATCGGATGGAGGATTTCGACATCTGCGGCGAGGCGGGGCAGTCCCTGCTGTGCTTTGAGCAGCGGATCAATCAGAAGCATCTGAATGTGGACATCCAAATGCCCGAGGAGGGGCTGCGGGTCCACGGAATGAAGGATGCCGTGGTGCAGGTGCTGCACAATCTGATGGACAACGCGGTCAAGTTCATCGACGACGGCGGCACGTTAAGCGTTGTTATCAAGAAGCAAGGCAACAAGGTCCTGACGACCGTCGGCAACACCGGTCCGACCGTCTCGCCGGAGGAGCTTCCGCTGCTGTTTGACCGCTTCCACAAGACCGACAAGAGCCGCTCGACCGATCGGGACGGCGTGGGTCTGGGACTTTATATCGTAAAAACCATCGTGCTTGCCCACGGCGAGGACATTTTCGTCACCAGCCGCGACGGTAAGACCGAATTTACCTTTACCATGTCTCCGGCAAAATAGGCTTCCGCCCGATGCCAAGGAGAGGAGGGTTTGATTATGGATGATTTAACGCCGATGGAGCCGAGCTTTCAGGAGCAGCCGCCGAAGCCCGTGCTTCCGCCGGATTCCTACGGGACGGGCAAGCACCCGACGCGCCCGAAGACACCGCTTGCACTCATTGCGCTGCTGCTGACACTGCTGCTGACGGCAAATCTGATCGCGTTTGCGGCGCTGCTCCGACTTTGGAGCAAGGATACCGTGCAGGCGGAGCAGCCGAGCAACGGTCTGAACCTGCTCTCTCCGTCGCCGACGGAGGCGGGTGTCGTTGATCCCGACCGCCCCGACGTTATGCCCATCGACGGCGAGCAGACCGCGCTCACCCTGCCGGAGCTGTACCGAAAGGTCAGAGACGGCATCACCGTCGTCACCGCGCAGACCGGCAGCGGTCTGAACACCGGCACCGGCGTGATCCTTGACGCGGACGGGTATCTCCTGACCAACGCCCACACCGTCAACGGCGCGCTGCGGCTGGAGGTCACGCTCTCCGACGGAGCGGATTATACCGCCGCCTTCGTCGGCATGGACAGCGACAGCGACCTTGCCGTCCTGAAGATCAGCGCCGAGAACCTGACTGCTGCGGAATTCGGCAGCGCGGACGGGCTTTCGGCAGGCGACGGCGTGGTCATCCTGAGCAATCCGTTCGGCAAGGAGCTTGCGGGCACCATGACCGAGGCGACCGTCGCCGCCGTCAACGAGGACGTTTCCGTCAGCGGGCTGCCGATGCGCGTGCTGCAGATCAGCGCGTCGGGACTGAACGACGGCAGCGGCGTGGTCGTTAACTACAGCGGTCAGATCATCGGCATCGGCATCCGGGAGCTGGGTGGCTTTACCTCCTTTGACAATGACGCGGGCGTCGGCTTTGCGCTTCCGGCGCAGGAGGCGCGGGGGCTGGTCAACGATCTGGTCGCGTTCGGCAGCGTCGAGGGCAAGGCGACGCTCGGCATCGAAGTCGCGGAAATCGCAAGACCGCTGCGAATCTACTGGCAGCTTCCGGAGGGCGTTCTCATCAGCCGTATTTCCCGTACCGGCACTGCTTACCTCGCCGGTCTGCGGCTGGGCGACGTGCTGCTGGCGATCGGAGACAGCAGCGTGGCAAGCCTCTCGGACTATGTGGACGCGCTCGGGCAGTACAAGGCGGGCGATACCGTTCGCGTGACGATCTACCGCGATGGGAAATATTACTACGCCGATATTTTACTTGACGAAGCAGGCTAAACAAGCGGCGGGGTGCGAACAATCGCCCC
>URWG01000158.1 GCA_900551495.1 uncultured Eubacteriales bacterium | reverse complement strand
GCTGTATCCGCCACCGGCGGCGCTCGCAAACGTTTCCCTCATCAGAGGGAGGTAGTGGGTGTTGCTGCAAAGAACGCGGTGCGGTATCAAGCGATACCGCACCGTGTTCTTTAGAGCAGCACTGTGATGAGCCATGCCAGCGCGACGGGAAGCGCTCCCATTGCGGCAAGCAAAAGCGCGGGCAGTCGATGCTGCCGTTCCTGCGCGGCGCTCTGCACATAGCTGTCGGCAACGCGCCGCGCCTCCTCCAAAAGCTTGCGCTCCGTCACCCCGTGACGCTCCAGCGCATCCTCCCGAAGCAGGAAAAACGCCTGCTCGAACAGCTTACCGTCCGGCGATTTGACGACGACGATCTGCCTTGTGTTTCCTCTGACCATACGCTCCGCCTCCCTTTGCAGGGATTTTCGCCAAACGGGGCGGGAATTATACGTCGCGGCTTGCCTTAGGCGCGTCGGATTCTGCATGAGACGGTGCATCGCGCGTTCATATGATGCGAGTGTGCGTAGCTCACGGGATTCTTAATGAAATATTTTAATCAAGAATCAGTATTATTCCGCACGGAAGGCGTAAACGCTGCCTGCCGTAATCTCGGTTTGGTCAACGCCTGTCATGCCGTACTCGCCGTCAACGTAGAATGCCCAGTACTTTCCGTCCGTATCGTAGTCCAGCGGGATGCCCATGACCGACTTGACGTACAGCCCGTAGGGACCGTCCTCGCCGTCGATCAAGCCGTTGCTTAGCAGCGCCTTGCCGACGACCGTCTCGTCGGTGTGGACGGTGAAGGATTTTGTCGTACCCTCAAGGTTCGTGACCTCAAGGGTGAAGGCGGTCGCGCCCTCGCCGAAGTTTGTTTCGGCGGTGTCGAAGGTGACGGGGACGGTGTTCTGCGGCGCTTCGTCCTTGGAGCAGCCGCCGAGCAGCAGCGCCGTGACCAGCAGCAAAACGGTAATCAGCGCGGTGAGTTTGTGAAGCTTTTTCATGGTAATTTCTCCTTCATATGATTTGGTTGAATTCTGCTGATTCAGACTTTCTCAAGATAACGGTTGCAGACGGCGGCGGCTTTTTCGGCGACTACAGGCTCGTCCACGGTACACAGCCGACCGTTTTCCACGGTGATCCGTCCGTTGACAACGGTGTAATCCACCGGTGAACGCAGACCGACCGTGCCGAACACGTTTTTCACATCGTAGGTCGCGCCGACCAGCTCCAGACGGCGACGATCCACAAGGAAGAAGTCGGCGCATTTCCCGACCTCCAACATGCCGATGTCGCTCCGTCCGAGCAGGGAAGCCGAGCCGCGTGTTGCCATTTTCAGCACATCATAGCCGCTCGGCGCCTCAGACGACGAATTCAGGCGGTGCAGCAGATAGCAAATGCGCAGCTCCTCGAGCAGGTCGGAGCCGTCCTGCGACGCCGAGCCGTCTACCGCAAGACCGACCTTCACGCCGCGTGCAAGCATTTCGGGAATTCGTGCGATGCCGGACGAGAGCTTCATGTTTGAGACGGGGCAGTGCGCAATGCCGGTTCCGGTCTGCGCCAGCAGGTCCAGCTCCTCGTCGGTGAAATGAATGCCGTGGGCGTACCAAACGTCGCTGCCGACCCAGCCGAGCGACTGCATGAATTCCAGCGGGCGCATCCCGTGATGCTCCAGCATATAGCGCTCCTCGTCCTTCGTCTCGCAAAGGTGGGTATGCAGGCGCACGCCGTATTGCCGCGCCAGCAGCGCCGACTGCCGCAGCAGCTCCGGCGAAACCGAGAACGGCGAGCATGGCGCCAGCACGATCTGCCGCATCGAGCCGAACGAGGGGTCATGATACGCTTCGATGAGGCGCACGCTGTCGCGCATGATCTCATCAACGGTCTGCACAACGCTGTCGGGCGGCAGGCCGCCGTCCTTCACGGACAGGTCCATGCTGCCCCGCGAGGAGACCATGCGGATGCCCAGCTCCTCCGCTGCGGAGAGCTGCGCCCCGATCAGGTCCCCGCTGTCCGCAGGGAAAACATAGTGGTGGTCAAAGCAGGTGGTGCAGCCGTTTTTCATCAGCTCACCCATGCCGGTCAATGACGAATAGCGGATGACCTCCGTGTCGAGATTTTTCCAAATCTCATAGAGCGTTTTCAGCCAGTCAAACAGCTCCATATTCTGCACCTGCGGCAGATTCCGCGAAAACTGCTGATACAGATGATGATGTGTATTGACCAGCCCGGGGTAGCACAGCAGATGTGTGCCGTCCAGCTCACGGTCGGCGCTCTGCGGCAGATTTTCGCCGATCGCGCGGATCACGCCGTCGGTGCAGAAAAGGTCTACGCGCTCAAGCACCTCGTCGGCGTCGTTGCAGGTGACAAGGGCAGCGAGATTTCGGATCATCAGGGTCATGACGTAACCTCCTTAAACTGTTCTTTCAGGGGATTGTTTTGTATGGCGGCGCGGCGCGCCTCCTCGTGCAGACGGCGGATGTACGCCGCGATCTGCTCATCCGTCCGCTCGATCTCCGTCAGCAGCTCCCGCGCCGAAACACGGAGTACGCCGCTGCGCAGGGAGGCGAGCTGAATCATCGCGTCCGAGGTCGCAACGCGGACGGTATAATTCTTGCCGATCCTGCCGACCAGCGCCTCAATATACAGGTCGGCACTTTCGTTTTCACGGGTGTAGACGACGCGCAGCTTGTCGCGGGTCGTTTTGGAGCCGACGCCGCCCTTGACGCGGTAGCTGTCGAAAACGACCATCAGCTCACAGGGACGGAAGCCGCAGTAGTTGCTCAGCAGGTCGAGCAGCCGCTCCCGTGCGCCCGCAATATCCTCCTTCGCCTGCTCGCGCAGCCCGTCCCACGCAAAGATCATGTTATAGCCGTCCACGATCAGATAGTCCTTTTTCGGCGGCGGGAGGGTAACGGTCTGCTCCTGCTGCGGTGCGGGCGGACGGTAGAGCGTGCGCTTCTGCGGTCCGAATTCCCGCTCGATAATGCGCTCCAGCTCCGCCTCGTCCGAGTCGAGCCGCTGCCGCACGCACTCGGAAGCGGGCGGGGACGGTCGGCGCAGCACCGACGGAAGGTGCATACGGGCAAAAACCTCGTCCCATTTGACGTTGACGCCCGCGCCGTGGGAGCAAAAAATCGAATCGGGCGTGTTTTCCGTGTCGGCTTCGGGATCATAGTCCAGCGCGGCGACCACGGCGTCGGCATTGCGGCAGAGGTCGTAGCCGTCGGGGTGACAGCGCAGCTTGCCGTGCCCGTGCGTGTATGCGGCGACCTGCGACATATAATCCTGCATTGCGCTGACCGGGCAGCGTCCCTCCAGCGTTATACCGTCGGCTGCCTCCTGCGGGGCGCCGAAGCTGCCGCCCATCGCGCGGAGGTCGTTGATGGCGCGTCCGAGCTGTGCGGGCGGTACGGTCAGGCGGAAGCGGTAGTACGGCTCGAGCAGGATACTCTGCGCCTGCATCAAGCCTTGCCGGACGGCGCGATAGGTCGCCTGACGGAAGTCGCCGCCCTCGGTGTGCTTCAGGTGCGCCCGACCGGAGACCAGCGTGATGCGCAGGTCCGTGATCGGCGAACCCGTCAGAACACCGAGGTGCTGCTTTTCCTCCAAATGCGTCAGAATCAGACGCTGCCAATTTCGGTCGAGGACATCCTCGGAGCAATCCGTTCGCAGCTCCAAGCCGCTGCCGCGCGGGAGCGGCTCAAGCAGCAAATGCACCTCCGCATAGTGGCGCAGCGGCTCAAAGTGCCCGACGCCCTCCACCGGCGCGGCGATCGTCTCGCGGTATGCGACGCGCCCG
>URWG01000157.1 GCA_900551495.1 uncultured Eubacteriales bacterium | reverse complement strand
TGATGCTTTTCCGCCTTGCCGTAGCCGACGACTGCCTGCTTGACCTGCATGGGCGTGTACTCAAAGAGCGGAACGCCCGCCCGCTCAACGGCAAGCAGAATTACGCCGCGTCCGTGCGACACGCCGATGCCGGTGGTGATATTGTGCCCCCAGAACAGCTCCTCGACCGCAACCGCCTCGGGCTTCGTGACCTCTAAAAGCCGCGTCATATCCTCAAAAAGCATATTCAGCCGCTGCGGAAAGGTCAGCCCCGTCGGCGTAGTGATCGTTCCGTATTGCAAAAGCGCATAGCGACCGCGTTCGGCGGAGATCAGCCCGAAGCCCGTCGTGGCGTAGCCCGGGTCAATGCCTAAAATAATCAAGGAGCTTCTCCGTCCAGTTCGGGTCTGCGATTCCCAGCAGCCAAAATACAATTCCCACCGCCACGATGCCGAACAGGATCCACGCAAAGATCCGTCTGCCCTTCGAGCTCGGCTCAAACGGCTGCTTTTCCTCCGTTGTCTGCACTTCCTTTTCTTCCATTTCCTATCACCTCGAGGTTATCATATCACACTTTTTCGTTTTTTGCAGTATTTTTTTCTTGTCATTGACTTTTCCGTGCGAAGGCTGTAGAATAGCCGTGTCGCTTGCGGCAAAATAGAAAAGGAGAAATGAAAATGAAAAAGCTGATTGCCGTTTTATTGGCACTTTGCGTCATGCTTTCCTTGGCAGCGTGCGGTAAGGTCGCGCCGACCGAGGCACCCACCGAAGCCCCCACGGAGGCTCCCACGGAAGCACCCACGACTGAGGCTCCCACGACCGAAGCCCCCACCGAGGCACCGACCGAGGCTCCCACGGAGGCTGAAGAGCCGTCCCCCGCTGTCGGCGTGATCGACGGTAATTCTTATTCGAATACCGTGCTCGGCATCTCCTGCGATCTGGACGAGGAATGGAGCGTGCTGAGCGACGAGGAGATCGCTGAGGCGTTCGGCTATATGATGGAGAACTTTGAAGACGGCAAGCTCAAGGATGCGATTGAGCAGGTCGGCTCGATGGTCGTCTTCTACGCCGCCCGCAGCGAAGGCTTGGAGAACATGAACATTACGGTTGCCGGCTCCTCCCTGTACAAGTACCTTGCCGGCAATGAGGACGCGCTCATTGAAGCGATGCTCCCCGCCCTTGAGGCACAGCTCCCCTCCGCCGGCATTACGACCGAGACGGTCGAGGCGGGCACAGTTATGTTTGCCGGAGAGGAACACCCCTGTGTCAATGTCGTCGGCACGATGAACGACGTGAAGCTCTACGAGAAGCAGGTCTATGTGATCAGCGGTGACTATCTGTTTGTTGTCACTGCCTCCAGCGCTCTGATCGACTCCACCGCCGACATCATGAGCGTCTACAACCCCCTCGCCGAGTAATCCCTACATTGAAGAAAAACCTGCCGCCTCCTCCGAGGCGGCAGGCTTTTATGTATTTTATTTGATCTTTCGGAAGTTACCCATCGTTTCCTTCACGCCGGAGAGGTAGGCAAACGACCCGGGAAAGCGCTGAATCACCTGCTGGAACTGCACGATCTGATGCTTGTTCACAATGCAGATCAGGAGCGTCTTGTTGCTGTGTGTAAAGCCGCCGACTGCGGAAATCTCCGTCACGCCGTGGTGCGTCTGCTGCATGATTGCATCCGCCAGCGCATCCGGCTGATCCGTCACGACCTCAAATTTCACCGCTTCCTTAAAGCCCTTGAGGGTCAGGTCGCAAACCTTGCTGGAAATAAAGCAGTAGATCAGGCAGAGAATGACCGGCTCAATGCGGAAATCATAGACAAAATACGAGGCAGCGGCAACCAGCGCGTTGATCACAAAAATAATCCACAGCATATTCCGCTCGGGGTTGTAGTGGTGCACCAGCGCGCCAACGAGGTCGGTTCCGCCCGTGCAGCCGTTGCGCTTCATCACGAGCGTGTAGGAATAGCCGCTGACGACACCGCCCGCGATCGGGGCAAGGACAGTGCTCGTGCCGTTTTCGGTGTGGTAGGCGATAGCGCTCAGGTCAACCTCGTCCAGCAGCAGCAGCGTCAGCGAGAACGCCGCCGCATAAACCGCAGAATGGATCGCAAATTCCTTTCCGACGATGAAATATGCCGCGATCAGCAGCGGCACATTGACCAGCACCGTCAGGTACGCCACCTTGAAGCCGAACAGATACTGGATCATCGTGGCAATACCGGGGACACCCGCGGGAGCAAACTGATTTGGGAAAATAAACATATGGTAGCCGAACGCCAGCAGGACCGCCGCGAAAATAATGACCGCCACGTCCTTCGCCCTCTGCAACCGGTTCAAGCGAACCGCCTCCTTTGAGAGAATAACCACCACATATATTACATGATTCGGAGAAAATGTCAACCGCTTTTTTCCGGTTTTTTCTTCCTGCTTCGGCACCGTTCGTGCAAAAACGGCACAGCCCCGTTCGGAGCCGCACCGTTCGTTATTTGCTTCTTTTACTTCCAGTATCCGTCGTTCATCGGCACCTGCCATTCGCCGTCCTCATTGAGGACGAGATACCCCTCCAGCGTCTGCGTATAGCTTCCGTCCTCGTTATCGACGATCCATCCGCCCGCGCGGACATCGGACTCTGGATTCGACGGCATTTTGGTCAGATCATAGAGGAAGGTCAGGGTTTTCGTCCCCTCGTCATACGTCACGTCGGTCAGATTGTCCACACGGACGTAATCAAACCGCCAATGCGTCCCGAGCAGCGACTCCTGTATCTGCATCAGGTGCCGTTCCAAATGCTCGCAATACTGCTGCGCCGCATCCTCGGGCGACACGGCATGGAGCCGATAGTTCGGCTCGGTCGCCAGCCACCGATCCCATTGATCGTGCAGAATTCTGCTGATGTCCTCGCAGATGTCCTCGGTCGTGCGGTCGGGCGGGCACTCGGTCGCGTCGATCCACGACGGTCTGTTGCCGAAATCAATATAACGGTCGCTGCCGTTGACGATCGGGACATACTTCTCCTGCGCGGAGAGGTAGACGTAGTTTGCGTCCTTTCCGTCGTGCAGCAGAATATACTCGTCGGTCTCCGTTCCGGTCAGCGTCAGCTCAAGGTTCGCGTCCTCAAACAGTCCCTCGCAGTCGGTTCTTGCGTTCGCCCAGTCCAGCATATCGTTGGAATAGTGCAGGTATCTGCCCGAGAAGCTGAGGGTCGTCTCCCCCGTGACCAGCCGCTTGAGCACAGCGTCGCCGTAGTAATACGGGTCGTCCACGCCCGTCTTCATCCGTTCGAGGTAGTGCCCGAACAGATAATACGGCTTACCGTTCTCGTCCGTCGGCACATCGTCCGGCATGACAAGGCTGTCCTCGGTCGGCGCCTCCGTCGGTGCTTGGGTCACAGGCTCTGCGGTCGTCTGCGGCTCGTCCGCTTCGGTCGTTGCCGGCGGCATCCGTTCGCAGCCGCAGACCGTCAGCAGCAGGAGCGCCGCCGCGAGCCAAATCGACAGTTTTTTCATCGGTATTCTCCCCCGTTTCAAAGTATTGGTGCGTGTCTCTGTCTGATTGACGTATTTTTGAGGAAGAAGTTCCCAATTTGCCCCAAAATTTTTTGCGGTCCGCAGGATTGCATTTTTGCCGAAAAGCCGTTATACTGAAAGCAATAATAGAAACAGGAGGTTTTTAACAATGGCAAAAAAGCTTATTGCGTACTTTTCGGCAAGCGGCGTGACCGCAGCGGTTGCAAAAACACTGGCAGACGCGCTGGGCGCGGACCTGTTTGAGATCGCCCCCGCGGTCCCCTACACCAAAGCCGACCTGAACTGGAACGACCGCAGCTCCCTCAGCAGCGT
>URWG01000156.1 GCA_900551495.1 uncultured Eubacteriales bacterium | reverse complement strand
TCGCGCCAGCTCCCCCAAAGGTGGAGCCAAGGCTGCGGCGCTCCACAGGGGAGCCGAAACGGTCAAAGCACCAGTGTTTTGATGACCACGGGCAGCGCCTGACCGTTTGCGACGGGCGCGCCGATGTCCAAATACGCGCCGTCGCGCAGCGATACGCCGTCAAGACAGATCAGCCCCGTGTCTGGCATCAGCGTGCCGAGTGCCTGTCCGAGCGCCTTGCCCATGTCGTTGCGGACAGCGATGATATAGGGCGGCGCCGTGCCTTGCAGCCCCAGCGCGATACCGTCGGCAAGGCGGCAAAGCTCGGAAAAGCGCGGACTTTGTCGCCCTTGCAGCGCCAAAACGCTGCGTTCGCCGTCGGGACAGACGATGGCTTTCTTCTGTCGGATACGGCGGGCAAGCTCCTCCGGTTCAAGCGCCTCGTCCTCGGGACTGAGCGCCGCGACGGGGAGATTCTTCATCGGGAACAAAACGCCGTCGTAAAAGATCGTGCTGCCCGAGAGGGTGGTCGCGTGGCTGCCCGCGCCGATCACGGTGGCGCGGATCGTCTCCTGCGCCCGCAAAAACGCGCCCGCGCAGAGCCTTGAGCGGCAGATCGCCCGACCGAGCAGCACGCCGAGGTCGCCGTAGACAAACGGCGGACGCTCCTCCTCCGAGATCAGGTCGGCGACGCCGCCCGAAAAGGACAGCAGCGGCATTTTCGGCAGCGTGACGTTTTTATCGGTAATGAACTGCTCCAATAGTCCGCTGGGCTTCCGCAGCCCGACCGCCTCCTCCAAAACCTCCGCAAGAAGCTGCGCGACCGGCTCAAGCAGCGCCTCGGTCATTTTCTGCCCGACCGAAAGATCGAAAAACGGCTGTAGGACCGGCGAAAGATAGGTCAGCCGCTCGGAGGCGTCCACCTTGACCAGCCGCCCGCCGACGTTCAGGCAGCCGGTGTCCCGCAGCTCGCCGTTTTCGAACAGCGCGAGGTTTGTCGCCCCGCCGCCGATGTCTAAATTCAGCACCGAGCAGCCGTGCGTGCGGGAATAGGCCTCCGCGCCCGCGCCCTTGCCCGCCAAAACGCTTTCCAGCGCCGGACCCGCCGTTGCGACGACGAAATCTCCCGCAAAGCCCGCCAGCGCATCGAGCACCTGTCGGGCGTTATCCTTGCGCGCCGTTTCGCCCGTGATGATGACCGCGCCGGTCTGAATGTCGCTTTTTTCGAAGCCAGAGGCGCGGTATTCCGCCTCCACGATGTCCCGCACCCCCTGCGCGTCGATCTGCGTATCGGACAGCAGAGGCGTGAAGTGGATGTCGCTGCGGAACAGCACCTCCTTCTGCGCGATCTCAAAGCTCGGCACGCTGAAGGCGGAGCGCGTGTTTTGCAGCGTCAGACGGGAGATCACGAGCTGGGTCGTGGTCGTGCCGATGTCGATTCCGACGGAAAGGAGCGTTTCCATTGGCGACCTCCTGAAAAAATGATGGAGTGCGGTCGGGGACGAATCATTCATTTTGTGCCTGCGGTGGGGCCTTCTAAATCGCCTTTTTCAGCAGCGTGAGGTAATCGGCGGCGGTGACGGGAATCGGATTTGCGGCGGAGCAGGGGTCGTTTGCCGCCGCTGCCGCCACCGTCTCCGCCTTTGATAAAATTTCCTCGCGGTTCAGCCCTGCCTCCGTCAGCGCAGCGGGCAGACCGAGCTGCCGCCGTATCCGCTTGACGGCGAAGCTCAGACCGTTCGTTCCGCTTATCCCGCAGACGGCGGCAAGACGGCGGTAGCCCTCCAAGACGCCGTTGAATTGCAGGATATGCGGCAGGAGAATTCCGTTGATGCGCCCGTGCGGGAGGTGGAATGTCCCGCCGATTGCGTGCGAGAGCGCATGGCACGCGCCCAGCCCCGCGTTATCGAAGGCGATCCCCGCCATGGTCGCGCAGCAGTGCAGCTCACCCCGCACGCTGCGGTCGCCGCGGAAGGAGGCGGGGAGCTTATCCAGCGCCGTGCGGAAGGCGCAGGCAGCAAGCGCGTCGGAAAACGGGGTCGCGTTTTTGGCGACCGCCGCCTCCAAGCAGTGCGCCAAAACGTCCATTCCCGCGTCGGCGATCAGTCCGGCAGGCAGCTTCTCCAACAGCGACGGGTCAAGGATCGCAAGCGCGGGACGCAGCCGCGCGTCCACCAGCGGGTGCTTCACACCCTCGTGGGTCAGAATCGCGAAGGAGGTGACCTCCGAGCCTGTGCCGGACGTGGTGGGGATCGCCGCAAACCGCGCGTTTGTCTGCCCCATTGCCAGCATCCCCTTGGCGCAGTCGATGGCGCTGCCGCCGCCGAGAGCAAGGAGCGTGTCGGGCTGAAGAGCGTTGAGCCGCTGCACCCCCTCGGCGATCAGCGACAGCGGGGGGTCGGGCTGCACCTTGTCAAAAATCTCGCATACTGCGTCGCCGCAGAGACTGCAAATGCGCTGCGCCGTGCCGTCCTCGACGAAAAATCGGTCGGTGACGAGCAGCACCCGCTCCGCGCCGAGCGTTTTCAGAGCGGACAGCGCGTTTTCGCCGCAGCAGAGCCGCGTCGTCAGAACAAAATCCAAATCAGATCGCCTCTTTTCGCCCGTAGTATTTCCGAATTGCGGCGGAAAATGTGGGTCCGCAGGAAAAAAGTTTCCTCCGACGGTTGACAGACGGAGCGAATTATGAAAAAATATAAATACTTCACCCGAAAGAAGGAGAACGGTCATGGCGGAAACGATCAGAATTGAATGTCCGAATTGCAGAAAGGTGCTTGAGATTCCGCAGGAGTTAGAGGAATTTTCCTGTATGTACTGCGGCGAGCGGATGAAGCTTTCCGAGCTGCTGCGCCCGACGGAGGAGCAGACGGCGGCGGAGGCGTATCTGCGCGAGCATTTGGCGGGGACAGTCACGCGGTATCCCGACTACTACCGCCGCATTACGAAAAAGGAATTCATTCCTGCCTTCACGACCTACGAGCAGGAGAACAGAGCGATCCTTGCCCATCTGGACGCGGCGGCAAAGCCCGGGACGGAGACGATGGGGCGGATTTGCGACAATCTGCTCGATTCGCTCGACGAGTATATGATGGCGGACAAGCGCTGGAAGCTCAAGCCCCGCCGCTCACAGGTGCTGTTTGAGACAAAGCTGGTGCTGGCGATTTTCCTCTGCCCGCTGGTGAAGAAGCTGGGGCTGTCGAGCGCCGAGGAATTCTGCACGGAGCTGAACAGCCGTTGGCTCAAGCGCTATCCGAAGGAGCTTTGGTATCCGGGCGATTACGATGTGCTCGTTTCCGGCTTCAAGCGCCGCAAGTGGTGCTTTATCACGACCGCGACCTGCCGCCACGAGGGAAAGCCCGACGACTGCGCCGAGCTGACTGCCTTCCGCGCCTTCCGCGACGGCTGGCTTGCCGAGAGCGAGGGCGGGCAGGAGCTGATAGACCTGTATTATGACATTGCGCCGAGCATCGTTGCCTGTATCGATTATTGCGACGCACCCGCAGAGCGCTACGAGGAGATTCGCCGCGGCTGGCTGGAGCCGTGCTACCGTGCGCTGCGGGAAAACCGTCCGTCGGATTGCCGCGCGATCTATACGGATATGGTGCGCAATCTGAGCGCACGTTATGAACAATAAAACATTGGGACGGTATCCGTGCGTTTCGGATACCGTCCCGATTTTGTATCGATGGAACTCGTAGGGGGCGGCGTCCCCGACGCCCCGCTGTTAGAGCTATCATTAGAATTCGTAGGGCGGGGTGCCCTCACCCCGCCGCGTGCAGGCAGTATCGTTAGAATCCGTAGGGGCGGTCATTGTGTCAAGGGAAACATGGGTAACACTTAGGGAAGAGACATGGGTTACAGTCTGC
>URWG01000155.1 GCA_900551495.1 uncultured Eubacteriales bacterium | reverse complement strand
TATTCGCAGCTCTCGCCGTCCGACGTTTTTCCTGCCTGGAAGGCAAAGGGCTTATCAGAATAGTACTTCCAGTCGTCATAGCACTTCAGCCAATCAACGCGCTCGAGCTTCATGTACGGCGGGAGGCCGTCGATCTTGCAGTAGTCGCTGCCCGGTGCGGGGCTTTCGCCTGCGACAGGCGCCTTCACGGACAGATTCAGGCTGGTCAGCTCGAGCCGGTTCAGCCAAAGGCCGCCCAGATTGGTGTCTGACTCGTCGTGCAGCTTATAGCACGCGCCGGCGCTGATGTTGTTCGTGTCCATCCAGTCGTCCTTCCAAATGGCCTCTCTCCAGCTTCCGGCCACCCATTCCGGGTTGGCATATTTCAGCTTTCCGCTCCCGCTGCGGAACACATAGCCGGGCTTTGCCTCGACCGTGCAGTAGAGATAATAGGGAGCGCCGGTCTCGTCGAGCAGGTCCTGCGGCGACAGGAAGCTGTCATAGATGGTAGAGCCGGAAGAGCTGACGTATTCGCCGACCTCCTTGACGTTGATGGTGTATTTGCTCGGCTCATACGATTCCACATAGATGTCGTTGACGCGATTATAATAGACCAGACCGCGCACAGTGCCCTTTGCCTCGGCGATCAGCTCGCACTCCTGTGCCTCCACGCCGACGGCGCAGGTCTGACCGCCGTCCGTGCTGTAGAGCCACTTTGCCGTGATGCTGTTCGCCCCGGCGACGTTAAATTTCGTGTCCTTTGTCAGGTAGAAGCCCTTCTTCGCCTTCAGAAACACGGTCTTGTTGCGCACGGCTCCGTTGTCCGCCCAGTTCACCTGATTGGAAACGGTGCAGCTTTCGTCGTCGGAGACGGTGACCGGGCTGTCAGTCGCGGCGGACGCGGCGATCAGGTCGCCGTCCTTCACCGTCAGCGTGACCTCGGGAATGGCGACATCGGTCTCCGACATCATCCGGTAGCGCATCAGGAACATATTGGAAGCGCCGCTCAGAAGCAGCGGCTCGCCGTCCTTATAAAGCTCAACGGTGATCCCCAGCTTCTGCACCTCCGTCTGGTAGCTATAGCTATTCACAGGGATAGTCTGAAACAAGAGATTGTTATTGTAGCTGCTGGCGGTGACGGGATAATCCGTACCGTTGAGCGTGTAGCTGATCTTCTGTCTGTAGCCTGCGTCCCTCATCGCCTGCGGCAGGGGGACCCAGTAGAACCGGAGTTGCTTTTTCGGACTGAGCGCGTACAGCGGAGCGCCGCTGTAGCCGCCCGTCACGTCCATCTGGTGCGGCACATAGGCCGGCGCACCGTTGACCTCCACCTTGACCAGCCCGAAGGCGTTGGTGCAGACGTCGGTGTAGGCTGTGCCGCTGTAGGACGAGAAGGCGACGCGCTTATAGTCGTCGAGATTCTTGGTCGACAGGGCGATGAGGTACTCCTTCGAGATGGAGTTTGCCATGTATTCGGTCTTGACGTCCTTCTGACGGTAGATCAGGCGGGGCCGCTCGTCGGGGCGAAGCAACGCGGTCCTCTCCGGGAACATTGCGGCAAAGGCAAAGTTTTCCGGGGTCTGCTCGCTGCTGCTGAGCGCGAAGTTCTCCGTGAAGATGCCGCGGCCAAAGCTGCCGCCTTGGATGCTGATGGGGAAAGACCGCCCCAGCGTGATGGTCTCGCTGCCCTTTTTGACGACAATGCCGCCCTTGAATTTTCCGCCGTTGATCACGGCGTTCGGCTTGCTTTTCCCGTCCGTTCGGGTGGCGTATGTGAAGCCGACCAAGCCCTCAAATTCGCCGCCGTTGAATTCGGCCTTGCAGCCGGACGACAGCAGGGCGGAATAGACATAGGGGATGCCGACCTTCGGGGAGATGGCGTCGACCTTGCCGCCGTTAAAGACGACCTTCGCGTCGCCCTTGCCCTCGACGACCACAACGCTGTTTTTGGCAAGACCGTTATCGACGCCGATCCGCCCGCTGTTGAGCGTGAAGCTTCCGGTCTCGGCGAGGATCAGCACCTGCTTGCTGCTGGCCGTATTGGGATTGGCGTCGATGTAGAGCTTGCCGCCGCCGCGGCTGTCCTTGACCGACAGATCGCCCTTCACGCGGATGGCAGCCGGGAGCGGAGAGGTTCTGCTGAAAAAGGTCACGGAATAGCCGTCAAGATCCAGTTGAACCGTTCCGGTCTGCCGGATGGATCCGGTATATCCCGCGCCGTCGTTGAGTCCCGTGGTGTTAATGTTGGCACCGAGCTTGACATAGGCTGTGCCGGAGCTCAGGGCGGAGCTGAGCTCTGCATAGGTGGTAACGATTTTCGGATCGCTTTCGGTGGTGCCGCTGCCGGCGGCAGAGGCGGTGCTCCCCAAGGCGGGGAGGAGGCTGAACAGCATTACCAATGCAAGCAGTAAGCTGAACACCCTGCGTTGTGTGGTTGATTTCATCTTGCCTTCTCCTTTTACATTGTATTAATTGAGTCCGTCAGATGCTTGGTATCAAAGAAACGTTTTCGGCGATCGCCTTGCAAGCAAATACGCTTTCGGCTCATCTGCCGACACGCCTCCGGTTGTACCCAATGCCGGTTTCATTTATCCGGCTTTTATGTACTTCCTTCCCCGTCTTCGGGATGCCAAAAGTTTTTTCATTTTTCACCCATCCTTTCAAAGCGTGTCGATTACCCCCGCGAGGTAGGTTGGGGATACCGACGCATAGATAAAGCTATCGGCGAGCTGATCCTTCACCGTCTGCCGCACCTCTGAGGCAAGCAGTTCGTCCGTGGTCTCGTCTACCAGAAGCAGAACCTTACAGACCCAACCGAGCTGCCTTACAGCACTGCAGAGCCTGAGTCGCTCGCTCAGCTTCCAGATACCCTGTCGGATGACCTCCATCACCAACACGTTGGCACGGCAGGTACGGCACAGAGCAAGCGTTTCCTCCGGCTTTGAAGAACGGTAGACAAGAAAATCCATGTCGCATCCCGAAAGCGATTGCACGACTGCCTCCGCCAAAAGGTCGCCTTTCATATCCAGTACAATCCTTCGCATCTGTGTTTTCCACCGCCTTTCGCTTCCTTTGCATTTTCCCTCTTTATTCTAATCGGTATCGCCCCGTTTTGCCCCCGCCGATTGGATAGGGTTTGCAATTATTTTTTTCAAAGTTCCCGCCCCATCTCGATTATCTTCGGGAAATGGGCAAAACCGTGTTGCCTTTTTCCGTCCGTATGGTATACTATTCATGTGAATGTGCAGAGTACGGAGGGAACCGATATGGGTAACGCGATAAAAAAGAGCCTTTTATATGCCTTTGGCGTGCTGGTGCTCATTGCGTTTGCCATGTGGCTCCGATATGCAAGCCGGCATGTTTTTCATTCTTCTGCTGTCAACCACCTGCGCAGCGGGATCTATGTGTTTTTGTTCAGCGCGTGGTGCTACTCCATCCGGATCCGCATCGTGCAGGTGCAGGTGCGGCGCTATCTGTTGGCAATCTCGGCGTTGATGGTCCTGTGGATTCTTCTGCGTGCGGTCAAGTTTTCCGTTGACAACACGGTTGCTGAGCGCTGGCTGTGGTATTTCTACTATTTTCCGATGCTGCTCATCCCCATGCTGTCGGTCTTTGTTTCCCTGTCACTGGGCAAAGGGGAGGATTTTCGGCTGCCGCGATGGACAAAGCTTCTGTATCTTCCGACGATGCTGCTGCTTTTGCTCGTTCTGACCAATGATCTGCATCAGCGGGTGTTTTCCTTCCCGTCCGGCGTTTTATCGGATCGGGAGTATCGGTATGAGGACGGCTATTTCTTCGTCCTTGGATGGGAAGCCCTGTGCGCAGTGCTTTCGCTTCTTTCAATGATAAAAAACTGCCGCATCCCGCGCAGCAGGAGAATTCGCTGGCTGCCGCTGGTTCC
>URWG01000154.1 GCA_900551495.1 uncultured Eubacteriales bacterium | reverse complement strand
CTGCACGCACTCTGCCGCCGTATCAGCAGCGTCGCCGTGCCGTCGGGCTGCACCGCTTCGACCGTAGCCTTCTGCCGCATCGGCTTAACCAGCGTCCACGACCTGCACGGTGTACGGCTCGGAGATCACGCCCGCCTTGGAGCCGTCGGGCAGCTTGATCTTCAGCTTGACCGTCTTGGTCGTTGCGTCGTAGTCGCCGGTCATATCCGCAGAGACGAGAATATTGTCGGCGTTGAGGGAGTTGACCTCCGACGACTTTCCGCGCACGGAGATCACAACACTCTGCTCGGCGAATTCCAGCGCACCTGCATCGTTCTGACGCACGATCTCCGCGCAGGGGAAGGTGATACGCTTGGTCATCAGCCCGACGAAGCGCAGCCTGATCTTGACGTTGGTATCCGAGGCGCGGTTGGTCACGCCGGCAGGCAGCTCCGGCGTGATGTCCCACGTCGTGCTCTCGGTGACCTTCGCAAGGTCAACGGTCATGACCTCAAGGTAATCCAGCGCCGCAAGCGCCTCCTCGCTGCCGGTAACGGCGATGGTTTTCGGCTCAATGCTGCAATCAACCTCCTTGGAGGTCGCGCCGCCGCCGTCGATGAGCTTCACCCGCAGCTCGACCTGCTTGTAGTGCAGGATGGGCACGGAGAGATGTACCGTTTCGGACGAGACTGTGACATTCTCGCTGAGGGTCAACTCCGCCCCGTCCGCGTCCACGAAGGTATAGGGATAATCGGCGTCGATATTTGCGCTGACACCCTCCAGATCAACCTGCACGAGCGCATGGTCGATCTGGCTGACCTCCTCGGCAGGACCGCTGACCGAGAGCGTGTCCGTCGTCTCGGTGTCGCGGATATAGCCGTCGGCAAGCGTTCCGCTGTATTCCACGGTCACGGGCAGGTCGGTACGCTCACGGTACTCGCTGACCTTGACGGTGATCTTATTGGAATTGGTATCGACGAGCTTGATGTCGCCGGAGGCGACGGTCGAGGGCGGGTCGAGCGTCCAGCTCAGGTCATACTCGCCCGGCGCGTCGATGTTGCTGACGTCGGCGATTGCCTCCAAGGAGCTGCTGTTCAGCTCCTTGAGGTCGGAGCGACGCCCCGAAACGGAAACGTTCACATACTGCTCCGCGCCCTCGGTCAGCATCAGCTTCCTGCTTTGCAGGTCAATCATACCGACCAAGCGGACGCGGACGCCCTTGATGTCCGCCGTGCCGTTGGGGTTGACGACCGTAACGGCGTAGACCCACAGGCCGATGGACACAAACAGCGCCAGCAAGAACGCCAAAATCTTATGTTTCTGCATCATGCTTCTCCTTTTGCTTCCACTTGCGAAGCAGCAGCTTCAGCGGGTTGCGGGTCTTTGTCTCCTCCTGCGGGGCAAGCTCGTTTTCCAGCAGCTTTTCCAGCGTTTTGGGTGCCAAATGCCGCTTGAGCATACCGCCGACGGCGACCGAGATCGTTCCCGTCTCCTCGGAGACAATCACGACCACCGCGTCCGACGCCTCGCTCATGCCGATACCGGCACGGTGACGCGTGCCGAGGTCACTGCTGATGTTGCGGTTCTGCGTCAGCGGCAGTACACAGCCCGCCGCCGCGATCCGCTCGTCGCGAATGATGACCGCGCCGTCATGCAGCGCCGCCTTCGTGAAGAAAATGTTCCGCAGAAGCTCGCTGGAAACCTGCGCATCGATCACCGTCCCGCTCTTCTGCCAGTCGATCAGCGAGGTGGAGCGTTCGAACACGATCAGTGCGCCCGTGCGCTCCTTGGACAGTGTTTCGCACGCCGTGACGGTCTGTTCGATCACGCGGTCGATCTCGCGCTTTTCCTCCTTCATCGAGAGGATCTCACGCAGATTTTTCGCGCCCAGCTTTTCCAGCATCCGCCGAATTTCCGGCTGGAACACCACGACGAGGACGATCAGCCCGATCTCCAGTATTTTATCCAAAAGGTAGTTCATCAGATACATATTCAGTATCTGCGTCACCAGTGTCAGCGCCAAAATAATCAGGACGCTCTTGGCGATACGGGAGGCACCGGTGGTCTGGATCATGATGATGATGGCGTAGATCACCAGCGCGACCAGCAGAATATCCACGACGTCCATCAGGCGGATCGTCGGCAGCATCGAGAAAAAATCTCGGAAGTAATCAATAATCGTATCCATAAGCAAATCTCCGCGTTGTCGCATTGCATATTGTTATAGTTATTCGTCTAATTATATCCGATTTTTTTCACAATAGCAAGTGGCAATCCCCCGCCGCGCCTCATTTTTTTGAAAACAAATTGTTACAGGCAGCGGCAAAGCGCCGCACCTCCTCGGGCGTATTGAACGCCGAGAAGCTGACGCGGAAGGTCCCGTGCTCAAACGTTCCCGCGCTTCGATGCGCCAGCGGTGCGCAGTGCAGCCCCGCCCGCACCGCAAAACCCGCCGCCGCGAGCCGCTGTGCCGCCGTCTCGCAGTCCGTCCCCTCCGCGCAGAAGGAAACCACGCCGCTCTGCTCCGCGCCGAACCGACCGCGCAGCCCCCGCAGCCCCTCCGTCTGCCGCCGCAGCAAGCCGACCAGCGCCTCCTCCCGTCGGAAAATGCGTGCGGGCGTCATGCGGCGGACAAAACGCAGCCCCTCATAAAGCCCCGCGATCCCGCAGACGTTATGCGTCCCCGCCTCCAAGCGGTCGGGCAGAAAATCGGGCATCTCCGCAAGCTCGGAATTGCTGCCCGTGCCGCCCTCCAGCAGCGGCTCGCCCGATCGCCCGCACAGGAGCAGCCCCGTCCCCTGCGGACCGTACAGCCCCTTGTGCCCCGGCATGGCAATGAACGCCGCACCGCTCCTTTCCAGCGAAACGGGCAGCGTCCCCGCCGCCTGCGACGCATCGATCACCAGCGGCACGCCGTGCATCCGACACAGCGCCGCGATCTCCGTAATCGGCAGGATATAGCCGAACACGTTGGAGACCTGCGTGCAGATCACGGCGGACGGATGCCGCGCCAATGCCTGCGCCAGCTCCTCGAGCAGACGGTCGGGGCGGAACAGCTCCCTCCCGACGACCGTCACCTCCGCGCCGCACGCATGCAGCGGACGCATCACCGCATTGTGCTCATAGCCGCTGACGATTACGCGGTCGCCCCGCTTCACCAGCGTTTTGATTGCCAGATTCAGCCCGTGCGTCGCATTCATCGTAAAGACCACCTGCTCCGGCGCGGCGTCGAACAGCTCCGCGGCAAGACTGCGGCAGGCAAAGACCGTCCGTGCCGCCCGCTCCGCCGCGGGATGCCCGCCTCTGCCGACGCTCGCGTGCGTCCGAATCGCCCGTGCGACCGCCTGCGCGACCTCCGGCGGCTTTTGCAGCGTGGTCGCGGCACTGTCAAAATAGATCATGACTGCACCTCCTGCCACTGCCCGTCCTGCCGCCGATACAGGCGCCGATAGGGCGAATTTGCACGGTCAAGCAGCTCCTTGGCGCGGCGGTAGACCCGCTCCCCCACCCGCAGGCTGTAGCCGCAGCCCTGCTGCCGCAGCTCCATGGGCGTCCGCACCGTTGCCGACGGAACGCCGTTCCGCCGCAGGAGCTGCCCGCCCTGCATCGCCGCCGTTACCGACCGAAAGGTGAAATAATAGTCGTTCATGGAAGCACCCCCTCCCTATCCATCGTATGTGCGGCACGCAGATTTCGGCACTTTCCGCAGAATTTTTTCTCAACTTAATAAAAACTTAATGACTTTTCGGTTATATTTTTAACAATTTCAGGCTATTATGTAACCGTAAACATTGAGTTTTCTTTTTCATTTTCCCCTCTTTTCTTTTTTTAGGATTTCGCAGACAAGTCAGCCGCTTGTCTGCGACTTTCTTTTTTGGAGCGGGGAACCTCTGGCACAAGCGAA
>URWG01000153.1 GCA_900551495.1 uncultured Eubacteriales bacterium | reverse complement strand
AAACGGTGCAACAATCAGAAGGAAGCGGCAGCCGACGTCAAGCGCCGCCGAGCCCTTCTCCTTCATAAACAGTCCGATGAGCTGATCGCGCAGCAGGAGATACAGGGCGCTGTAGGCGACCGCGATCACGAGCATCATCAAAAGTCCCGCCCGCGTGCCGCTCTTGACGCGCTTCTGCTCCCCCGCGCCCAAATTCTGCGCGGTGTAGTTGGAAATACCGGTGCCGAGGGTCGTAAAGCTCGTCACGGCAAAGTTGTTGATCTTCACCGCCGCGGAGTAGCCCGCGATTACCGGACCGCCGAGCAGATTGACCACGCGCTGAATGATGATATTGCCGACGGAAACGAAGCTCTGCTGTAGCGTGCTCGGCAGGGCAATGCGGATAATGCGGCGCAGAATGACGAAATCAAACAGACGCGGCTTGCCGTCGCACTTTAACTGGCGCAGCTTATGCAGCACGGTCAGAAGCGAGAGCACACAGCTCACGCCTTGGCAGAGGAAGGTCGCCCAAGCCACCGCGCCGATGCCCCAATGGGGAAACAGCTTGACGAACAGAATGTCCACAAACACGTTTGCCGTCGAGGACGCAGCAAGGAAGATAAACGGCGTTTTCGAGTCGCCCAGCGCGGTAAATATCCCGTTGGAGATATTATAAAAGAACAGGAAGATCAAGCCGCCGGTGTAGATGTTGAGATATGTCAGCGTCTGACCGCGCAGCTCTGTCGGAACGCTGATGGCTTCGAGCAGCGCCGGAGCAAAGCAGAACCCGAGCACCGTCAAAACCGCCGTCAGCGCACCGCTGAAGATAAAATTCGTGGTGACCGCCGTTTTCAGATCGCGAATATTCTTCGCACCGAAAAGCTGCGAAAGGACGACCGAGCAGCCGATATTGCAGCCGAACGCAAACGCCAGATAGATCAGCGTGACCTCGTAGGCATTGCCGACGGCGGACAGCGCGTCCTCACTGATAAATTTTCCCGCGACGAGGGAATCGGCAAGGTTATACATCTGCTGAAACAGCACGCTGCCCAGCAGCGGCAGCGAAAACTGCCACAGCACCTTCCGTGGGGAGCCGATTGTCAGGTCTTTTGTCATATTCGTTTTTACCTCAAAAAAGGACGCCCCGCAGCGGGAGCGTCCTTCCTGTTCATTATGACTTGATAATGAGATTAGCCGTTCTCGCGCATCTTAGCGAAGCACTCGCTGCAATAGACGGGGCGATCGGTCTTCGGCTCAAAGGGAACGCGAGCCTCACCGCCGCAGTTGGCGCAAACAGCAGTGAAATACTCTCTGGGGCTGCGGGCAGCATTCTTGCGAGCGTCACGGCAGGCCTTGCAGCGCTGGGGCTCATTCTGGAAGCCTCTCTCCGCATAGAATTCCTGTTCGCCGGCGGTGAACACGAACTCTGCGCCGCATTCCTTGCAAACTAAAGTCTTGTCTTCGTACATTTTGGTTTACCTCTCTTGAAAAGTGATTTGCCCTGTCGTGATGCCATCAAAGTAACGCTTGCTGGATTGTCGCAGGGTGGTTGATATTGCGAACGGCAAATTGCCGATAACGCCGTTTATCGATGTGCTGTTCATTATACCATTTCAGTAAAATTTGTCAATAGTTAATGAGAATTTTTCTATAATCGCCAAAATTTTGTTGCTTTTCGACGATTCTCGACCCGCATTTTCGGTCAAAACGTCAACTGTTCGCCGTTTTCGTTGTGCAAATGGAGGTGGTCGTAGGCAAGCTGTGTCACGCAGCGGCCGCGTGGGGTACGGGTCAAAAAGCCGATCTGCATCAGGTACGGCTCGTACACATCCTCCAGCGTCACCGCCTCCTCGCCGATGGTCGCGGCAAGCGTCTCCAGCCCGACCGGACCGCCGCGGTAATAGCGGATGATCGCCTCGAGCATACGGCGGTCGGTCGCATCCAGCCCGAGCTTGTCCACCTCGAGCCGCCCGAGCGCGTGGTCCGCCGCCTCCTTGGTAATCACGCCGTCATAGTAGATCTGCGCAAAGTCCCGCACGCGCCGCAGCATTCGATTGGCGATACGGGGCGTTCCGCGGCTGCGGGAGGCAAGCTCCATCGCGCCGTCGCGCTCAATATCCATACCGAGGAGGCTTGCCGAGCGCGTAATGATGCGGCAAAGCTCCTCCGGCGTATACAGCTCCAAACGGAAGCTGACGCCGAAGCGGTCACGCAGCGGAGCGGAAAGCTGACCTGCGCGGGTCGTTGCGCCGATGAGCGTAAAGCGCGGCAGGTCGAGACGGATCGAATTCGCCGACGGTCCCTTGCCGACGATAATATCAATGGCAAAGTCCTCCATCGCGGGATAGAGAATTTCCTCCACGGCGGTGTTGAGGCGGTGAATCTCGTCGATAAACAGAATATCGCCCTCGCCGAGGTTGGTCAGAAGCGCGGCAAGGTCGCCCGCCTTTTCGATCGCGGGACCCGAGGTCACGCGGATATTGACGCCCATCTCGTTGGCAATAACGCCCGCAAGGGTCGTCTTGCCCAGTCCCGGGGGACCGTAGAGCAGAACGTGGTCCAGCGGCTCGTTGCGGCGCTTTGCCGCCTCGATATAGACCGAGAGATTTTCCTTGACCTTCTCCTGCCCGTTATACTCCGTCAGCCGCTTCGGGCGGAGGGAATATTCCGCCTCGTCGTTCGGCGTGAAGCTCGCGGTCATGAGCGGCGCTTCATAATTCTGAGAAAAATCAATGCTCATCTACGCTCACCTCATTACCATTGCCCGCAGACACTGCCGCACGATCTCCTCGGTCGGCAGCCCCTCGGTTTTGATTCCCTTCAATGCGGCTGCGATCTCCGCGCCGCTGTAGCCCAGCTCCTGAAGTGCCGCCTGCGCCAGTGCGACATGGCTCCCCGCCGTCGGAGCGCCGACCGAGGCGGCGCCGGAGAAATCGACCTCCGTGACTGCCGCGCCGAGCTTATCCTTCAGCTCCAGAATAATGCGCTGCGCCAGCTTCTTGCCGACGCCCTGCGCTGCCGTGAGCGCCTTTTCGTCCTGCGTCATCACCGCAAGGGTGAAGCGCTCCGGCGACACCGCCGACAGAATAGACAGTGCCGCTCGCGGTCCCACACCCGTCACGCCGACCAGCAGCTCAAAGCACCGCTGCTCCTCACGGGAAATAAAGCCGAAAATGTCGAACGCATCCTCGCGGATATTACAATACGTATACAGCCTTGCCCGCTGCCCGACGCGGAGCTTTGAAAGGGTAAAGCCCGTGGTATGGCAGGCATAGCCGACGCCGCCGCAGTCCACCACGGCAAGATTTTCGTCGAGCAGCGTGATTTCGCCGTTGAGATAGTAAAACATCGTTAAATCCTCCCGGAGAGCAGGCTTGTAGACGACCGCGCATGGCACAGCGCAATGGCGATCGCGTCCGCCGCGTCGTCCGGACGGGGCAGCCTGTCCATTTTCAAAAAGCGGCGGGTCATGTCCATCACCTGATGCTTTTCCGCCTTGCCGTAGCCGACCACGGCCTGCTTGACCTGCATGGGCGTGTATTCATACAGCGGCACGCCCGCCCGCTCAATGGCAAGCAGAATCACGCCGCGGCCGTGGGAAACGCCGATTCCCGTCGTGATATTGTGACCCCAGAACAGCTCCTCCACTGCGACCGCTTCCGGCTTCGTGACCTCCAGCAGCCGCGTGATGTCCTCAAAGAGCATATTCAGCCGCTGCGAAAAGGTCAGCCCGGTCGGTGTGGTGATGGTTCCGTACTGCAAAAGCGCATACTTGCCGCGCTCGGCAGAGATTAAACCGAAGCCCGTCGTGGCATAGCCGGGGTCAAGACCTAAAATAATCAAGGAGCTTCTCCGTCCAGTTCGGATCGGCAATGCCCAGCAGCCAAAACACGATCCCGATCGCAACGATGC
>URWG01000152.1 GCA_900551495.1 uncultured Eubacteriales bacterium | reverse complement strand
TCTCTTGGCTCCACCTTTGGGGGAGCTGTCAGCGAAGCTGACTGAGGGGGTCTTTGCGCACCGCAGCATATGTTGCGAAGCGGGCGCGGTTGAGTGAAAAGACGGGAAACCCCATCAGTCGCCTATGGCGACAGCTTCCCCAGAGGGGAAGCCAAGACGGAAGTGCCCATCAGTCGCCTACGGCGACAGCTTCCCTAAAAGGGAAGCCAAGGTGGGGACGAGAATATTATGTAAACCGAGGTGGAGAAAATGCCGAAAATCCAATGCCTTTCGCCGCAGCTTGCGGATATGATCGCAGCGGGCGAGGTCGTCGAGCGTCCCGCCAGCGCCGCGAAGGAGCTGGCGGAAAACGCGATCGACGCCGGCGCGAAGCACGTCACCGTTGAGATTCAAAACGGCGGCATGACCTTTCTGCGCGTGACCGACGACGGCTGCGGCATGGAGCCGCAGGACGCGGAGACGGCGTTTCTGCGCCATGCCACCAGTAAGCTCCGCCGCCCCGAGGATTTGGAGGCGATCCGCACCCTCGGCTTCCGCGGTGAGGCGCTTGCCGCCATCAGTGCCGTTTCGCGCATCGACCTGCTGACCAAGACCGCCGATGCTGCGTTCGGCACGAGCCTGCACCTTGAGGCGGGCACGGTCACGGAGCGCGGTGAGGCGGGCTGTCCCGACGGCACGACCATCATCGTCCGCGACCTGTTTTTCAACACACCCGCGCGGCTGAAATTTATGAAGCGCGACACGGTGGAGGCTTCGGCGCTGCTTTCCGCGGTGCAGCGGCTGGCGCTGGCACACCCCGAGGTGTCCTTCCGCCTGCTGCGCGAGGGGGAGGAGCAGCTCTCCACCCCGGGCGACGGTGCGCTGCTCAGTGCGGTCAGCGCCGTGCTCGGACGGCAGGCGACCAAGGAGCTGACGCCGGTGCAGAGCCGCTGGGAGCGCTACGAGCTGACGGGTTACGTTTCCCGTCCGAACGCCACGCGCGGCACGAGAAGCAACCAGCTTTTCTTCGTCAACGGGCGGTATATCCGCTCCAAAACCATGACGGCGGCGCTGGAGGAGGCGTACCGCAACCGTCTGATGGTCGGGCGCTTTCCCTACTGCGTGCTGTGCCTGACAATGCCGGAGCATTTGGTGGATGTCAACGTCCATCCCGCAAAGACGGAGGTCAAATTCCTCAACGAGCGCGACGTGTTTGAATGTCTGCGCTACGGGGTGCAGGGTGCGCTGGACCGCGCCGACGGACGCGTGGAGATGACGCTGCCGACGAAAAAGCACGAGGCGGAAGCAACCACGCTCAGTGGGCTGAAGGTCGCCTCTCCGCGTCCCGTGCAGCAGGCGGCGAGGCAGAGCTTTTTTCGCACGATGAGCGCCGAGGAATACCGCGCAGTTGCCCAAACGCTGCATGATACGCCGCGGGTACAGCCGTCGGAGGCAGTGCTGCGGTCGCTTGAGGCTCGGGCGGCGCAGACAAAGCCCGCACCGACGGAAAAAACGCCGACGGAAAAAGTGCCGACAAAGCCGACGCCCGCACCGACCGAAATTACGCCGCCCAAAGCCGTGCAGCCCAAGACCGAGGAGGTTGCCGACGAACCGACCCTGCCCGTGGGCAGACCTGCGGACTACCGCATCGTCGGCGAGGTGCTCAATACCTACATCATCGTCGAGCAGGGGCGCGAGATACTGCTGATCGACAAGCATGCCGCCCATGAACGCATTTTGTTTGAAAAACTCCGCGCTTCGCAGGAGCCGATCGTATCGCAGCTCCTGCTGGAGCCGATATTATGTAAACCTGAGAGGGAGGAAGCCGCCGCTCTTTTGGAGAACGAGGCACTTCTGACCCACTGCGGCTATGCGATCTCCGACTACGGCGATGGGACGCTTGCCATCGGGCAGCTTCCCGCCGACCTCGATCCTGCCGATGCCGCCGCAACGCTGACGGCAATGGCAGGCGACCTGCTGGCGGGCAAGCGCTCCGACCCGACGGCGCTGCGGGACGCGCTGCTGCACACCATCGCCTGCAAGGCCGCGATCAAGGGCGGCTGGCACACGGACGAAGCCGAGCGTGCGGCGCTGGTCCGGCAGGTGCTCAGCCGCGACGACCTGAAATACTGCCCGCACGGACGTCCGATCTGCGTCGTTATGACCGCCGGACAGCTCGAACGGCAATTTAAGAGGTCGTAGCATGGACCGTATCATTTGTATCGTCGGTCCGACTGCAAGCGGCAAGACCCGCCTTTCCGTCGCGCTGGCACAGGCGCTGGACGGCGAGGTCGTCTCCTTCGACTCCATGCAGGTCTACCGCGGCATGACCGTCGGGACGGCCGCGCCGACGCAGGAGGAGATGCGGGGCGTGAAGCATCATATGATCGGCTTCCTCGACCCGCGCGAGCGCTATTCCGTCGGCCGCTATGTGCGCGACGCACCACATGATCGGCGTGATTGACCCGCGCGAGAGCTTCTCCGTCAGCCGCTACTGCGAGATGGCGGACCCGATCGTTCGGGACATTCTGCGCCGCGGCAGGACCGTGATATTGGTCGGCGGGACGGGGCTTTACGTCGATTCGCTCATCGCGGGACGGGAGTTTGCCCCGCAGCCCGCCGACGGACAGCGTGCCGCGCTGGAACGGCAGGCGGATGCGCTGGGTATGGAGGCAATGCTCGACCGTCTGCGCACCGTTGACCCCGAGACGGCTGCGGCGCTCCATCCGTCAAACCGCAAGCGGATTTTGCGGGCGTTAGAGGTCTATGAGCGGACGGGCGTGCCCATTTCCGAGCACAACCGTCGGACGCAGAGCCTCTCGCCGAAATACGCACCGCTTTGGCTCGGAACGGACTACGCCGACCGCTCGCTTCTGTGGCAGCGGATTGCGGCGCGGGCGGACGCAATGCTTGCGGGCGGGCTGCGGGAGGAGTTGGCGGCGCTTACGGCGCTCGGGCTGTCCCGCGACAGCACCGCGCTGCAAGCCATCGGCTACAAGGAGCTGCTCGACGACCCGACGACCGCACGGGAAAAGATCATTTTCCGCTCCCGTCAATACGCCAAACGGCAGCGCACCTGGTTCCGCCGCAATCCGAGCATTCACTGGCTTTATGCCGACAACAAAGCATTCGAAGAAATTTTCTCCGACGCGCGACAGCTTATTTCTTTTTTCGACACCGCAGAACGCTAAAATATAAGTACCACAAACAAAGGAAAGAGGTACTTACATATGGCAAACACAGAAAACCTGCAGGATTTGATTCTCAACGAGGTCCGCAAGGAGCACACCCCCGTCACCATGTTCCTCATGAACGGCTTTCAGATGAAGGGCATCGTGACCGGCTTTGACAATTTTATTGTCATGCTCAGCTCGGAAGGGAAGCAGCAGATGATCTACAAGCACGCGATCTCCACGCTGGTGCCCCTACAGCCTGTCCGTCTTCCGCTCTGATGGGGCTGCGCAAGCACGGACCGCTCTTTCAAAGGCTGATTTGGATATTCCTTGCGGCGCTGCTGTGCTGTTATGCTCTGTGTGCGCTCCTGCTCGGTGATGATGCGCCGAAAACGGTGCGCGCGAGCGTCTGCAAAGTCGGAGACGGACTGACCGTTTCCGGCTTTGTCGTTTTTGAGGAGCAGGCGGTCGGTGCGGGGCGGCTCTGTCCTGCCGTTGCCACGGGAAAGCACGTCGCGGCGGGAGAGCGTGTCGCATGGCGCTGTGAACAGGGGCAGGAGGCGCTTTGTGCGGAAAAACGGCAGCTCTCGGAGCGGCTGGACGCTCTGACTGCCCCGACCGCAGGCTCTGACGCGGAGGTCAAGATGGCGCTGCACCGATTGGCGCTCCTGCCGTCGGCGGAGGCGGCGTCGGAGGTGCAAAATCGGGTTTTGCGGCGGGAGGCGGTTACGCTCAAGCCGGAG
>URWG01000151.1 GCA_900551495.1 uncultured Eubacteriales bacterium | reverse complement strand
GGGGCTGAGCTTCCAAACGGAGGGCGAGCCGCCGACGGGCAATGCTTCAAGCGAGGCGTTGCGGGAATATAACGCGGTATACTTGGGCGATACGACGCAGAAGGTCATCTACCTGACCTTTGACGCGGGCTATGAAAACGGCTGCACGGCGCAGATTTTGGACGTGCTGAAAAAGCACAATGTCAGCGCGGCGTTTTTCCTTGTCGGGAACTACATCGAGCAGAATCCCGAGCTGGTGAAGCGCATGGTCGCCGAGGGGCATACCGTCGGCAATCACACCTATCACCACTACGATATGTCGAAGATCGGGGATATGGACAGCTTCCGCCGCGAGCTGGAGGAGCTGGAGCAGCTTTACACCGCGACGACGGGGCAGACAATGCAGAAATTTTACCGTCCGCCGCAGGGCATTTATTCCGAGGAAAACCTCAAAATGGCGCAGCAGCTCGGCTATCGGACGGTGTTTTGGAGCCTTGCCTATGTGGACTGGCTGAATGACAAGCAGCCCACGTCGGAGCAGGCGTTTTCCAAGCTCATCCCGCGTATCCATAACGGCGCGATCGTCCTGCTGCACAGCACATCCAAGACCAACGCTGCCATTTTGGACGATCTTCTGACCCGCTGGGAGGAGCTGGGCTATCGTTTTGATACGCTGAACAGCCTTTTTGCCGCGCAATAAGCCTGATTCGCAAAAACGGGCGCTCTGGGAACGAGCGCCCGTTTTTTGCGTCAAAATATCGGGATACTTACAAAATAATTTCTCATAAAAGTGTAACCACCGTGGTGCAAACGGTGCTTTATAGGGTGAGAGGACCTTTCAAATCGAAAAGGAAGGAGAGAAGCGTTTTGGACGACAGCAAAATCGTCGCGCTGTATCTGCGACGCAGCGAGGAAGCCATCGAGCAGACCGCAGAAAAGTACGGCAGCCGTCTGCGGGCACTGTCTTATCGGATCGTCGAGGACAGTCAGACCGCCGAGGAATGCGAAAACGACACCTACATGGAAGCGTGGAGCGCCATTCCGCCGCACGAGCCGCGCGCGCACCTGTTTGCGTTTCTTGCCCGTATCACCCGCCACCTTTCCCTCAACTGCTGCCGCGACCGCAGCCGTCTGAAGCGCAGCGCGTACCTCTGCGAGCTGAGCACGGAGCTGGAGCAGTGTATTCCCTCGTCGGATGATGTGCAGCGCCGTATCGACGGGCTTGCGCTGGGCGAGGAGCTGAACCGCTTTTTGGGTGCGTTGAGCGAGGAAAAACGGAACATTTTTGTGCGGCGGTATTGGTTTTTGGACTCCGTTCCCGCCATTTCCGAACGCTTTGCGATCTCCGAGAGTAAGGTAAAAACGGTGCTGTTCCGCTGCCGCGAGCGCTTGCGGAAGCAGCTTGAAACGGAGGGTTACACGCTATGAACGGAAACGATTTTTTGGATAAAATGGAGCTGATCGACCCCGCCTATGTGGAGGCGGCGGACGAGACGCCGAAAAAGAAGCGCGTCGCGTGGCTCAAATGGGGCGCGGTCGCTGCCTGCCTGTGTGTCGCGGCGGGAATTGTGCTCGCGGTCGTGCCGCAGCGGGGAGAGCCGCAGCCGTCCGAGCCGATCCATATGGGCACGACGGCGGCGCCGGAGACGGAGCAGAGGACCGACACACTGACCGAGCCGAAAACGGAGACGCCGACCGAGCGGGAGACCGAGGCGACGACCGAACGAAACCCCGATACCGTCAGCTTGGAGACGATCACGATCCCCGACCTGTACGCGGGCTTCGGCTTCGAGGGCTTTGCAGTCTATGACATTTCCGAGTACCGAAGGGGCAATCCGTGGACGCCCGATATGGAGCTGACGACGCTGCCGGTATATCGCAACGGCGCTTACGATGCTTCCCGCACAGGTGTGCCGATCGGCTTGACGGAGGAGGAAATGCGGGAGCGGTTGGAGCGATATGCCGACGCATTTGGCTTGACGATTCTTTCCACGGAAACAAAATGGGAGAATGTATACGTAAAGCTTCGTGACCCGCGAACGGAGCGAAAGGCGGTTTGGGTAGAGGCGCAGACCGACGGGGGCGTGCTGCGCGCTGCGGCAAGTGGCGGCGTCAGCCTTGAGCCTTCAAGGGAGCGAGCGATGCTTCCGGAGGGCTGCCGATTTACGAACAGCTCCACGACGGACGAGGAAGCAGGAAAAACGCTGGCATATCTGATAGAGCGATATGCTGACGCGCTTGGGCTTGCGCAGCCGGCTGCCGTAACCTACGGCGACTATAACATCGATGGAGAGTTCTACCGCAGCTATGAGGCTTACGACGGCGCGGGGACGGCGGAGGAGATTATTCTGAACTACAATTTCCGTAGGGTGCGATTTATCTCTGATGAGCATTCCGTCGATGCTTCCGAAAAAAGCGGGGCGGGCGCCTTGCAGCGTATTGTGTTGGGCGACGGGCTGCTTTTGGCGGAGAAGCTAGGCGATTATCCGATCATCTCTGCGGACGAGGCAAAGGAGCTGCTGCTATCCGGGTACGGGCAGAGCAGCGTCCCGTCGGATTATCCCGCGCCGACTGCCGAAACGGTCGAGCATGTGGAGCTGATCTACCGCATCGGAGCACTGGAGGAGGTGCTGCTGCCGTATTATCGCTTCGATGTGCGCCTGCCAGATAAGTCGAATTGCGGCGCAGGGCTTGGCTTGAAAAGCTACGGCGTATACTACGTTCCCGCGATCGCGGCGGAATATCTCACGGATATGCCGACCTATAACGGCTGGTTTATCGGCTGAACGGCGCGGGCGGTTATCAATCGCCCGTTGCAGGCATGACCCATACAAACGGAATACGGAGTAAAAACGGCGGCTTGCGGTGCGCGGGCTGCCGTTTTTTTGCGGAAAGCAAGGGAAAAAGGCAAAAATTTTTTGTCAAAACATTCAAAAATGATTGACAGTTTTCGTGGATTCTGCTATAATCTTTAATCGCGTGAGCATAGATTTCTGGCAATGCCGGAGGTGTTATTTCCATCGTGCTGGATGAGCTAAAGACCGCCGAACGGGTGGTCGGGATCAAGCAGCTGCGGAAAGCCTTGACCGCGGGCAGAGCGAAAACGGTGTTTATCGCCGAGGACGCCGACCCCCTGCTGACAGAGCCGATCGTCCGCCAATGCCGCGAGAGCGAAGTTACCGTCGTTTTCGTCGAGACGATGCAGCAGCTCGGTGCAGCCTGCAATATCCCCGTTCCCGCCGCTGCTGCGGCGATGCTTTGATTTTCTTGTATCCGACGGAATATTTTAACAATATTTCGGGATAATATAAACGCCGATAAAGCGTATTTCAAAAGAAAGGAGAACAACATGCCTACTTTTAATCAGCTGGTCAGAAAGGGCAGAGAACAGGCCACCTACAAGTCCACGGCTCCCGCTCTGCAGAAGGGTCTTAACACCCTGAAGAACCGCGCTACCGATCTTGCATCTCCCCAGAAGAGAGGCGTCTGCACCGCAGTTCGTACCACCACTCCGAAGAAGCCGAACTCCGCACTTCGTAAGATCGCCCGTGTTCGCCTGACCAATGGCTACGAGGTTTCCGCCTACATCCCCGGTGTCGGCCATAACCTGCAGGAGCACTCCGTCGTTCTGATTCGCGGCGGCCGTGTCAAGGACCTCCCTGGCGTCCGTTACCACATCATCCGTGGTACGCTCGATACGCAGGGTGTTCAGGGTCGTATGCAGAGCCGCTCCAAGTACGGTCAGAAGCGCCCGAAGGCCAAGAAGAAGTAATCGCAACCCAACGCCTTAATTGCGGGCAGACCTTGCCTGCAAGAGCAAGGCACTCCGCCTTGCCATGCGTTTTTTATATATTTAATGTATGGGAAACTCTTGGCAGGCACAAAACGGTAGGTTCGCCCTATCGAAGTACCTATGAAATCATTTTATGAAGGAGGGAAGCAAAGTGCCCAGAAGAGGTAATGTTCCCAAGAGAGAGGTC
>URWG01000150.1 GCA_900551495.1 uncultured Eubacteriales bacterium | reverse complement strand
CGCTTTTGTTGTACGCGCGGATGCACCGATTTCTATATATTATAATGTGTGCTTGATTTTTGCGGGATTTTATGCTATAATTTTGATGAAAAAATATGCTGGAAAGGAGTCGGCTATGTATTCCAACGCCTATGTATGGTCACGCGTTTTATCCTATTTGGAACAGCACTCCCCTTCGGTAGCGGTGGCGACCTTTTTCGACGATGCCGAGATTGTGGAGATCAACGACGGAAAGCTGGTCGTTTTTTCCCCGTCGCCCTTCCGTAAGGACGTGATTTTGAATCGTTACGCGGAGCTTATCAAGGACGCGATGCACGAGCAGTTTGAGACGGAGATTGAGCTGGTCGTGCTCGACGACGAGGAATATCCGCAGTACTCGCTGGGAAAGAAAAAGCGCTCCTTTGTGGAATGTAACTCGCAGTACACCTTTGAGTCCTTCGTGGTCGGCGCGACGAACCAGCACGCCTTTTCCGCGGCGGAGGCGGTCGCGGAGGAGCGCAGCAAGGTCTATAACCCGCTGTTTCTCTACGGACAGTCGGGCTTGGGCAAGACGCATCTGCTCTACGCCATCGCCAATCGGATTCAGCGCCGCCACCCCGATTACAACATCGTTTACCTGACCGGCGAGCAATTTACGAACGAATTCATTGAAGCCGTCCGAAGCGGTAAAAACTTCGAATTCCGCGACAAATACCGCAATGCCGATCTGTTTTTGATGGACGATATTCAATTTATCGCCGGTAAGGATCAGACGCAGGAGGAATTCTTCCACACCTTCAACAGCCTGTACGACAACCACGGGCAGATCGTGCTGACCTCCGACCGCGTGCCGAGCGATATGCTGCGGCTGGAGGAACGGCTGCGGACGCGCTTTGAGTGGGGTCTGATGGTGGACATTCAGCCGCCCGATTATGAGACGCGCTGGGCAATCACGAAAAACAAGGCGCTGGAAATGGGCATCAGCCTGCCGGACGACGTGTGTAATTACATTGCAGAGAACATCACGAACAACGTCCGCCAGTTAGAGGGCACGGTCAAGAAGATCAAGGCGTACCACGATCTGACCGGTATGCCGATGGACGTAGCCAACGTCTCCCGCGCCATCAAGGATATGTACAAGATCAAGGCGCAGAACGTGCCGACGCCGGAGCTTATCATCAGCGAGGTCTGCCGCTTCTATTCGCTGGAGGAGGCGGTGCTGCGCGGGACGCAGAAAAATAAAACCACCGTCGAGGCGCGGCAGATCGCCATGTATTTGATTCGTAAGCTGACTACTCTGTCGCTGCCGGACATTGCCGAGCCGTTCGGAAAGAACCACACCACCGTGCTGCACGCCATCCGCCGCGTCGAGGAGGAGCTGCCCAACACCGCCAACGGCTTGCAGGACAATATCCGCGACATTACCGCCAACATCAATTCGCGGCTGTAGGGCGGCGCGATGAAGGCATCGCGCCCTACGAACAATTTTTGGTATTGTGGCACTGTTACGCATCGTTTCATTCTGCACAGCGGCTGTTCATTGTGCAAAACTTACCTGTGGATAACCTGTCTTGCGCATGATGTGTGAAAAGCCTGTCAATAACCTCTGTGTGCGTGAACAGGCGCCTGTGAATGCAAAACCCTTGCAATCCGCGGCGCTTCTGCGGTTTTGCACAAACCGTAAGCCCCTACGACTATGACTATATTTATCCTACCTGTCTATTTTAGATAGAAAGAAAGAGAGGCGTTTTCCATGAAGTTCACCTGTGAAAAAGCGCTGCTGGTCTCCGCTCTGTCCGTTGCGGGCAGAACCGTCTCCCCGAAGAGCGCGATCCCCTGTCTCGAGGGCATCCTGCTGCGTGCCGGTCTCGGGATCAGTCTGACCGGCTTCAACCTCGAAACGGGCATCACCGTCAAGGTCGCTGCCGCCGTGACCGAGGCGGGCGCGTGTGTTATGCCGGCGCGGCTGTTCTTCGACATTGTGCGCAAGCTTCCCGACGAGGAGGTCACCGTCAACGTTGACGACAAATTACAGGTTTCCATCCGCGGCGGCGCGTCGTCGTTCACCATCACGGCGATGGATGCCGAGGACTACCCCGAGCTTCCCGATGTCAACGCCGAAAAGGGAATTTCCATGCCGCAAAGCGCGCTGCGGGAGATGATCGGCGGGACGATTTTTTCCGTCTCGGAAAATCAGGCACGCCCGATCCACACCGGCTGCCTGATGGAGGTCAGCGACAGCACGATCACCATGGTAGCGGTGGATAATTTCCGTTTGGCGCGGCGGACATGGCACGCCGAGGAGCCGATCGGTCGGGAGCTGAAATTTGTCGTACCCGCGACCGGTCTGCGCGAGGTTGAGAAAATTCTGACCGATACGGACGATAAGGTGACATTTATGCTCGGCACGAAGCACATTCTGTTCACCATCGGCGACGCGACGCTGGTCTGCCGCGTGCTTGAGGGCGAGTTTATCGACTGGCGGCGCGTCGTGCCGACCAACAGCGAGACGATTCTGACTGCTAACGTCGCCGAGCTGACCGCCTCCATCGAGCGCGTCAGTCTGATCGTGTCCGAGAAAATCAAAAGCCCCGTTCGCTGCGTTTTCGGCGAAAATATTGCCGATCTGCGGACGGTCAATACCATCGGCTCGGCGAACGACACCTGCCCCGTCGCGGGCAACGGCGGCGAGCTGGAGATCGGCTTTAACTGCCGTTATCTGCTCGACGCGCTGCGTGCCGTGCCGAGCGAGGTCGTGACGCTGGAGCTGAAGAACGGGCTTAGCCCCATCGTATTCACGCCGGTGGACGACAAAAAGGACTTTGCCTATATGGTACTGCCTGTAAGACTGCACTAAGGAGAAAAAAATGAAGGTTCGTGTGCGGCGGGTGTCCGCCGAGGAGGTCCCCGTGGAGATCTCCACGGAGTTTATCAAGCTTGAGAGCTTTCTGAAGCTTGCCAACGCCGTTTCCTCCGGCGGCATGGCGAAAAATTTTATTCAGAACGAAGAGGTCACCGTAAACGGCGAAACCTGCACCATGCGCGGAAAGAAGCTGTACGGCGGCGATAAGGTCGGCTTTGACGGCGTGACCTATCTGGTCAAAAATGCGGCTCAATGAGCTGTATCTGCGCGGCTTTCGCAATTACACGGAGGCGGAAGCGCGGTTCGTCCCCGGCGTGAACCTGCTGGTCGGTGACAATGCCAACGGTAAGACAAACCTTTTGGAGGCAATCGTCTACCTCTCGACGGGCAGCTCCTTCCGCACGCGGCGGGAGCAGGAGCTGATTCGTTTTGAAGCCAAATTCGCCGATATTTCCGCCGCGCTGTACGCGCAGGAGCGGGAGCAAACGCTGCGGGCGGTGCTGTTTTCCGGACGGCGCCCGCGTCAGCTTTTTCTCAACGGCGTAAAGCAGAAAACGGCGGCGGGAATTGCGGGCGTTCTGACGAGCGTGCTGTTCTGCCCCGAGGATCTGCTGGTGCTGAAAAAGGGCGCTGCGCCGCGAAGAAAGCTGCTCGACAGCGTGATTTGCCAGTTACGACCGAATTATGACGCAGTTTTGAGCGAATATGCGCGAGTTTTGGAGCAAAAATCGGCTGCCCTGCGGGATGGAGCGCCGTCCATGCTGGCGATTCTGCCGGATTATAACGCGCGGATGGTGCAGCTCGGCGCACTGATTATTTCCTACCGCGCGCGGTTTTTGCAGGCGCTCGGAGAGGCTTCCGCGGCGTATCACAAGGAGTTTTCCGGTGACCGCGAGACACTGACGCTGACATATCAGACCGTTTCGACGGTGACGGACCCCTTTGCCCCGACGGAGGTGCTGCGCGAACGGCTTGCCGAGCACCAGCAGACCCACGCGCGGGCGGAGTTGGAGAGCCGCCAGTGCCTTTCAGGACCGCATAAGGACGATTTTTTGGCTGCCATCAACGGCTTGCCCGTTGCGGCGTTTGCCTCGCAGGGGCAGACCCGAACGGCGGCGATCTCCGTCAAGCTGGCACAGCGCGAGCTGCTGCGGCGGGGCA
>URWG01000149.1 GCA_900551495.1 uncultured Eubacteriales bacterium | reverse complement strand
CCGCACGAGCCGCGCATCATCACGAATGCCGTCGAAGTGTGAGTTAAGACCTCACGTATTGAATAGGTAAAAAGAGACGCGGAAAATTCCGCGTCTCTTTTTTGCCATTTTGGCGGAAAAAGGGAGAGCTTGACAGCCTCTTTTCAAAAGTTTGACGCGCCGGCGCGGAACGCACAAAAAAATTTGGGAAAAGCCCGTCGTTTCAGCGATTATTTTGTGTAGACAGCCATAAAAAACGCTTGACGGCTTGTGTGCCTCATGGTATAATTCCAACTTGCGTGGGTATGTCCCACGGAATTTGTCATACCGTCAGGAGGGACCTGCCGTGACGCCGGATCTGTCCACATGCCGCAAGGTAGCGGGCATCAAGCAGACGATGCGTGCACTGCGGGAACACCGCGCGGAAAAGCTGTATATCGCCTGCGATGCAGACCCCGCCGTGCTTGCGCCGATCGAAGCGCTCGCACGCGAAGAGAACATCGCGATCGACGATCGCGCCACGATGGCGCAGCTTGGCCACAGCGCGGGCATCGCCGTTGGTGCGGCGGTGATCGCCGTTCTGAGAAATTAAGGTTTTTTCGGGATATTTTACCGATATCCTGTAAAAAATATATATCACATCATTTCAGGAAAGGAGAAACAAGAATGCCTACTTTTAACCAGTTGGTTCGCAAGGGCAGACAGCAGTCGACTTACAAGTCCAACTCCCCGGCTCTGCAGTATGGTCTTAACACGCTGAAGAACAAGGAGACCGACCTCGCCTCTCCCCAGAAGCGTGGCGTTTGCACCGCAGTTCGTACTGCGACCCCGAAGAAGCCGAACTCCGCTCTTCGTAAGATCGCCCGTGTCCGCCTCACCAATGGCTATGAGGTCACCGCTTACATCCCCGGCGTCGGTCATTCCCTGCAGGAGCACTCTGTGGTCATGATCCGCGGCGGCCGTGTGAAGGACCTCCCTGGTGTGCGTTACCACATCATCCGCGGCACTCTGGACGCTCAGGGCGTGCAGGGCCGTATGCAGTCCCGTTCCAAGTACGGCGCCAAGCGCCCGAAGCAGAAGTAAGGCTGCGACCTTGAAATGAGCTTTGCCGAAAAGGTTTGATATATATTTTTGTGTCATTCACCTCTTTGGCAGGCCGGAACACGATGGGGGAGAGCCCCATTCGCGAGTACCTATGATTTCTAAATTATAAGAAGGAGGGAAGCAAAGTGCCCAGAAGAGGTAATGTTCCCAAGAGAGAAGTTCTGCCCGATCCTATGTACAACAGCGTCCTGGTGACCAAGCTCGTCAACAGCGTGATGCTCGACGGCAAGAAGGGCGTCGCCCAGAAGGTCGTCTACAGCGCGTTCGACATGATCAAGGACAAGACCGGCAACGAGCCTCTCGATGTTTTCAACCAGGCCATGGAGAATATCATGCCCAGCCTGGAGACCAAGTCCCGCCGCGTCGGCGGTGCCACCTATCAGGTGCCGATGGAGGTCCGTCCCGCCCGTCGTCAGACCCTCGGTCTGCGTTGGCTGACGGCCTATGCCCGCGCCCGTGGTGAGCGCACCATGGCCGAGCGTCTGGCCGGCGAGATCATGGATGCTGCCAACAACAGCGGCAGCGCCGTGAAGAAACGCGAAGATACCCACAAGATGGCCGAATCCAACAAGGCATTCGCCCACTTCCGCTGGTAACGGAGGAACGAGAGAATTATGGCAAGAAAAGTCTCTCTGGAAAACACCAGAAATATCGGCATCATGGCCCATATCGACGCTGGCAAGACCACGACTACCGAGCGTATTCTGTACTACACCGGCGTCAACTACAAGATCGGCGAGACCCACGACGGTACCGCCACGATGGACTGGATGGCTCAGGAACAGGAGCGTGGTATCACCATCACCTCCGCTGCCACCACCTGCTACTGGAAGGGCAGCAAGAACCAGTTCCCGCAGACCCGCCTGAACATCATCGACACCCCGGGCCACGTCGACTTCACCGTTGAGGTCGAGCGCTCCCTGCGCGTTCTGGACGGCTCTGTGACCGTTCTCTGCGCCAAGGGCGGCGTTGAGCCCCAGTCTGAGACTGTGTGGCGTCAGGCCGATAACTACAAGGTCCCCCGCATGATCTACGTCAACAAGATGGATATCATGGGCGCGGACTTCTACAACGTTCTGCACATGATCCACGACCGTCTCAAGTGCAACGCTGTCCCCATCCAGCTGCCGATCGGCTCTGAAGATACCTTCAAGGGCATCATCGACCTGGTGGAGATGGACGCTGATATCTACTACGACGAGCTCGGCAAGGACATGCGCGTCGAGGAGATCCCCGAGGACATGCTCGAGCTCGCTCAGGAGTATCGCACCAAGCTCGTTGACGCTTGCGCCGACCTGAACGACGAGATCATGGAGCTGGCGCTCGAAGAGAAGCCCGTTCCTCAGGACCTCATCCGCAAGACCATCCGTCAGGCCACCATCGACAATAAGATGGTTCCTGTCACCTGCGGTACCTCTTACAAGAACAAGGGCGTTCAGAAGCTGCTGGACGCGATCGTCGACTACATGCCGTCCCCCGTGGATATCCCCGCGATCGACGGTGTGAACCCCGACACCGGTGAAGAAGACATCCGTCATGCGGACGATAATGCGCCGTTCTCCGGTCTTGCCTTCAAGATCGCGACCGACCCGTTCGTTGGCCGTCTGTCCTTCGTTCGTGTGTACTCCGGTATTCTGAATACCGGTACCTCCGTGCTGAACTCCACCAAGCATCAGCGCGAGCGCATCGGCCGCATCCTGCAGATGCACGCCAACCACCGCGAGGATATCGAGTGCTGCTACGCCGGCGACATCTGCGCCGTCATCGGCCTCAAGAACACCACCACCGGTGATACGCTCTGCGATGAAAAGGCTCCGATCATCCTGGAGTCCATGGAATTCCCCGAGCCCGTGATCCGCGTCGCCATCGAGCCCAAGACCAAGGCCGGTCAGGAGAAGATGGGCATCGCACTGATGAAGCTGGCTGAGGAAGACCCGACCTTCAAGACCTACACCGATGAAGAGACCGGTCAGACCATCATCGCCGGTATGGGTGAGCTCCATCTGGAGATCATTGTCGACCGCCTGCTCCGTGAGTACAAGGTCGAGGCGAATGTCGGCGCTCCTCAGGTCGCCTACAAGGAGACCATCACCAAGGCTGTCGATCAGGATACCAAGTACGCCCGTCAGAGCGGTGGTAAGGGTCAGTACGGTCACGTCAAGATCCATGTCGAGCCCAACGAGTCCGGCAAGGGTTACGAGTTTGTCAACGCCCTCGTCGGCGGCGCGATCCCCAAGGAATACGTTCCCGCGATCGATGCCGGTATTCAGGGCGCCATGCTCTCCGGTGTTCTCGCCGGTTACCCGGTCGTCGACGTCAAGGTCACGCTGTACGACGGTTCTTATCACGAGGTCGACTCCTCTGAAATGGCGTTTAAGATCGCCGGTTCCATGGCCTTCAAGGAGGCAATGAGAAAGGCTCAGCCGGTTCTCATGGAGCCGATTATGAAGGTTGCGGTTATTGTGCCTGAGGAATACATGGGCGACGTTATCGGAGACTTGAACTCCCGCCGCGGTATGATTCAGGGCATGGACGCTCTCCCGGGTGCCCAGCGCATCAACGCCATGGTTCCTTTGTCTGAGATGTTCGGTTACGCTACCGACATGCGCTCTAAGACTCAGGGACGCGGGCAGTATACCATGGAGCCCAGCGATTACGCGGAGGTTCCCAAGTCTGTTGGCGAAAAGATTATTTCCAGCCGTACAAAGAAAGCCGAATAACTTATCCAAAACTATTGCAATTTAGGAAAAGAATTGCTAAAATGAGGATTATAGCCCGGCTTATGAAATTTAAAATTATTTTCTGATTAAAAAGGAGGAAATCCCAATGGCAAAGGCTAAGTTTGAAAGAACAAAACCCCATGTTAACATTGGCACCATCGGTCACGTTGACCATGGCAAGACCACCCTCACCGCTGCAATCACCATGGCTCTCTCTCAGCAGGGCCAGGCTGCAGCAATGCGTTA
>URWG01000148.1 GCA_900551495.1 uncultured Eubacteriales bacterium | reverse complement strand
CCGCTGCCTTTTTTATATTTACTTTTCGCTTTCGGCGGGATGTCCGTTCGGAGCGCGATTGATTTTCTTGAAAAAAATAAAATAGATCAGCAGCGCATCGATGGCAAAATCATAAATGCGCAGGCGGTCAAAGAGCAAAATCGAGGACAGCACCGAAACCAGCACGATCCCCGCGCCGATGAGCTTCGGAAGCACGCCGCGCTGCTTTGTCATCCACGCGAGGTACGCCATGAACGGCGAGAGGAGGGCAAACACCGTCCAGCCGATGATAAATGACCATCCGTAAACCCCGTGCGTGAGCATCGCGGTCGCGTAATAGGTAATCAGCATCCCGATACAAAACGGCAGAATATTTCGCATCGCCGCCTTCCGCGTGGGGCTGTAAACGGCAATCAGGGTCCCCAGCAAAATCCAAACCGCCATCTGCGAAAAAATCTCACCGAGCATCTGAAGGTAAATATCGAACAGCCGCGCCGCCGTGCCGAGCAAAAGCCCGCCCGCGAACAGAGTCAGCGGGTTCAGCAGGCGCGTTCCCGCGCTCTTTTTCACAAGCAGCCCTCCTCAATTCACGTTTGCGGCTTCGGCGATACGGGCGCCTTGCCGTACACCGCGAAAAACTGCCGAATGTGCCGCTCGAGCAAGCCCATTACCGCCTCCTCGCGCTCCGGTTCACGGTCGCAGAGGTTGATCCAAACGGAGATCGGGAGGCAGAGCTGCGCCGCCATGACCTCTGCGTCGTTGTCGGTCAGTCTGCCGCAGCGGATGAGGTAGGCAATCAATCCCGTAAAGTAACGCATAACATCGGTATAATTCTGCTTGGTCTGCAGCGCCTTCAGCTCCGTATTGCGGAACTGCTCCACGGTCAGCATCTTGCGGGATTTTCTGATCTGCGGGTCGTGCAGGATATAACGAAGGTGCTTCAAAATCAGCTGCAGGGCGGTATCGGGCGTGATGTCCCCCACAGTTTTCAGAAAGGTCGGGTCGTCCCAATCCGTTCCGGCAAAAACGGAATGCTCCTCGTACCGCTCCAAGACCTCGCGCACCAGCGCATCCAGAATTTCCTGCTTACTGCCGAAATGACTGTACATGGACGCCTTTCGGATGCCGACCGCGTCCGAAATCTGCGCGATCGAGGTGGCTTCGTAGCCCTGTACCGAGAACAGATCCAGCGCCGTATCCAAGATTTCCTGCTTCGTGTTGCCCTTTTCCGCCATCACAATGCCCTCCTGTCGGTCGTTGTGCTGTCATTATACCTACCGAACGTTAGGTTGTCAAGCAGAAAATCACGCCCGCGCACTCGGTTGAATAAAAAGAAATGCCGCTGTGAAGCCCTATCGGTGGCTCACGGCGGCATTGTCGGAAACCGCTCCTATTCCCAGCGGAAAAAGCGGACGGAAAGGCACGCACAGAGCGCGGTGACGCCGAGCATGACGCAGACCGACAGCAGCGTGCTGCCCGTGCCGATACCTAAAAATGCATTTTTCATCATCGTAAGCCCCTGCGTCAGAGGGAATACGCCGACGAGCTTCTGCATTGCCGTCGGCATGACCTCGATCGGCAGCGTCGTGCCGGAAAAGACCAGCATGGGGAAATAGAGGATCGAGGCAACGACGCTTGCCTGCTTGGTGTTCTTCGCCACGCCGCCTGCCAGCATCCCGACGGACAGGGTCGAGAGCATGGTAAGCGCCCAGCTTCCGAGGAAGGCGAGAAGCGAACCATGCAGCCGGACACCCCGCAAAAGCGCCGCAACCGACAGCGTCGCAAGGGATACGGCACAGTAGACGATATACATGGACAGCTCAAAGCCCAGAACGAATATCGGGCTGACCGGTGTGACACGCAGCCGTTTGAGAATCTTCATTTCCCGCAAGCCCGATACGGCAAGCGGCAGTCCCATAAGTCCGCCTGCACAAATCGCAACCGCGCTGACGGCTCCGAAGGACTGCTCTATGAAGGTATAGCTTGCTCCGTCGTAGGCGGGCTTTGTGCCGTAAATGATGCCGAGAATGAGAAGAATCACGAGCGGCATGATAACGGCGAAGATCGGCATATTCATATCCCGCAGGCTGAGCTTCAGCTCGGTTTTCAGAAAGGTATGAAAGCGTTTCATGTGCCCGCCTCCTCGCTTGACAACTGCAAATAGGCGTCCTCGAAGTGTTCACAGCCGCACTGCTGCTTTGCCTGCTCCACGGTCCCGCGAAAAACGGGAGTACCCTTTTTCAAAATGCAGATTTCATCGCATAGTGCTTCCACTTCATCCATAAAGTGAGAGGTCAGGAAAATCGTAAGCCCCTGTTCTTTTAGGCGCTCCAGCGTTTTCCACACGCCGCGCCGTGCCTTTGCGTCCAGCCCCGTGGTCAGCTCGTCGAGGAACACCAGCTCCGGCTGCGGAATCAGTGCCAGCACGATGAAAAGCCGCTGCCGTTCGCCGCCGGAAAGGCTTTTTACTGCAGCCTTTGCTTTGTCGCCGATCCCGAACTGCTCACACAGGGCGCGCCAATCGGCGGGGCGGCGGTAAAGGCTTGCGGTTTCCTCGCAAAGTTCGGAAACCTTGATTTCTTTCTGATAGTCGCCCTCCTGAAACTGCACGCCGATGCGCTGAAAAAGTGTGCGGCGTTTCTTCTTTGGGTCTTTTCCAAGCAGACGCACGGTTCCGCTATCTGCCTGTTTTGTGCCGAGCATACACTCGATCGTGGTGCTCTTTCCCGCGCCGTTGGCGCCGAGCAGACCGAATACCGTGCCGCTCTGCACCGAGAAGCTCAGATGATCGACCGCAGGCTTCCCATTGTAGGATTTTGTCAGCCCTTCGACAAAAATCGCCTCGTTCATTCCGAAGCCCTCCGCACTGCCCGCAGCTCAATATAGCCGCGCCGGCCGCGGGGTTCAAGCTGGATGCGTGGGTTTTCGTCGTCCCAGCGATAGCCGATGACGGACGGGTCGTAGCCGTTCATCGCCGCCTGCACGGTGCGGATGGCTTCGCAGTAATCCTCCTCGCGGAAAGCCGGTCCCTGAAACATCAGATATTCCGCCTCCGGCAGAAGAATGGTGTCAAAGCCCTCGGGGATCATCCCCATATAATCAGTCTCGACCTCCACGCCCTGCACATAGGTAGAGGTGTTCGGTTTTTTGTACTTTTCGGGCAGCCACATGGAAACGGGCTCCCCGCAGAGCGATTTCATGCTCATGAGGATGCCCCACACGTCGCAGCTTACCTCCTCGCAGTAGGGAAAATAGTCCTCCGCCTGCTTGCCGCGCTTGATGATACACAGGCGCTCCGGCTTGCGGACGACCTGTATAAAAATCGGTTGAATGTTGGACACGTCGATGTTCTCCTTTCTCAGTTCACGATATTTTGCACCGTAAGGGATGAAGAAGGCAACGGGGACGGGATTTTTCATGTAGTCGCTCGGATTCAGTCCGAATTCGCGGTAAAACGCCCGCGTAAAGGTATCCACATTGGAGAAGCCCGCGTCAAACGCCGCGTCGATGACCTTGCTCTCCCCGCTCCGAAGCTGCTTTGCCGCCTGCGTGAGCCGATATTTGCGGATATATTCCGTCGGCGTCAGCCCGAGGCAGTCGCGAAACAGCCGATAGGAATACCATGGTGAAAAGAGCGACGCCCGCGCAAGCTCGGACAGGCTGAGCTCCTCCGTTTTGTTCCGTTCTATGTAGTCCTGCATCCGCTGGACCGCCAAAATCTGTTCCTTCACGCTTCTCAACTCCTTACCGCGCACATTTTACCGTATCGGGCAGAATTTCTCTCGACTTTCCTTGCCATTTTTGCCGACCGTGCGGCGTAACCGTCACTATACCGAACAGGCGATCGCCTGTCAAGCCCTTTTGAAAATGCGGGGCACTTTTCCTGTCCTGCGCAGCCCGTGCAGCGAAAAATGTCGGAATATGTCTTGCTCCGCGCACGAAAATAGCATATAATGGAAGTATCATATTAGAATCTGTTAAAAAGCTTGAAAAGCTTTTTATAGCGCCAAGGGCGCGTCAGATTCTGCATGAGACGGCACATCGTGCGTTCGCACGATGCGAGTGTGCGCAGCACATGGGATTCTTGATGAAAT
>URWG01000147.1 GCA_900551495.1 uncultured Eubacteriales bacterium | reverse complement strand
AGGTCGGGGTCCAAAGTAAGGCATACACCCTACTTTGGACCCTCTGTACCTGTTTTGATTTAATTGGTGAACAGAGCGCGTGTTTGGTCGGCGTTGCGTCGAATCTCGACGGTCAGCGCTTCCAAATCCGGGAACCTCCGCTCCGGTCGCAGGAACTCGTAAAGCGCCAGCGTGACCGTGTGTCCGTAAAGGTCGCCGTCATAATCCAAAATCCACGGCTCGACCGTGACGCTCTCGCCGTTCACCGTCGTGCCGCTTGCAAAGCAGTAGTAATAGATGCCGTCCTTCTCGGTCACAAAGGGGACGCCGCCCGATATTGACGACCGCGAGGCGCTCCTCGCCGTCGAAATACGCCTTCGCCGCGTAAACGCCGAAGCGTGGGAGCAGCAGCTCGGCGGAGACATTCAGATTTGCCGTCGGTATCCCGAGCGTGCGTCCCAAATGCCGCCCCGCAACGACCCGACCGCGCAGCAGGTGCGGATGCCCGAGGAAGCGCACCGCCTCCCGCATCTCGCCGCGGCTGAGCAGCGCACGGATATATGTTGACGAAACCTTTTGCCCGTCCAGCCGTACCTCCTCGACACACGAAAAGCCGATACCGAGGGTATCGCACTTTTCCTTGAGCAGCGCGGGTGTCCCCTGCCCGCCCGCACCGAAGCGGTAGTCCTGTCCGCATACGAGACATTCGGCGTGGAATTGCCCAATCAGCGTTTCCTCCGCAAATTTCTCCCATGGCAGCCCGCTTGTGTGCGCGTCGAAGGGCAGGACGAACATCCGCTCGATGCCGTAAAGCTCCCGCATCAGCTCCGCCCGCTCCTCCGTCGTCGTCAGCAGCTTCACGGGCGTCCTGTCGAGCAGCGCGGAGGGGTGTGGGTGAAGCGTCAGCGCCGCCGGTATCAGACTTAGCCGTTCTGCAAGCTCCTTTGTGCGGCGAAGCAGCGCCCCGTGCCCCAAATGTACCCCATCGAAGAAGCCAAGGGCAATGACAAAGCCCTGCATTTACTCGGAAAAGAGATAGCGCACAACGTTTCCTGCGCCGTCTCCTGTCACAATGCACACGCCGTCCGCTGTTTCGGAGCGGTCGATGATCGGAAAACGACCGTTGCTGCGTACGTATTCCTCCGGCGAAGCCGCGCTGACCTCGATGATATTCCGTTTGGCATGGCTTGCGCCGCCGCAGGGATTGATGGTTTCAACTACAACCTCATACTCGTTCATTTGAAAGCTCCTTCCCATACTCGCCATTCATAATCTCTTTGTCAAAAAAAGCTCTTAACCGTGCGGAGTGTCCCGTCGGACACCTCGCTGATCGCAAGGAAATCCCCCGCTCGGCTGTAAATGCGATAGCGCCCCGCAGCCTGATTGGTGGAAAAGGACGCCCCGTTGCGGCAGCATTTTTCCTGTGCGGGTGTCAGCGTAAGTGCAGGAGCAGCAGAAAAAAGGCTATCAATCGGACGCAGAAACGTCTCCGGCTGCGGGCTTGCGATGATCGCAGGGAGCGGAATCGCCTCGGCTTCGCGATACGCGCCTGCCTGTACCCGCCGCAGCGCTGCCATGCAGCCGCCGCAGCCGAGCGCCGCACCGATGTCGTGACACAGCGTGCGGACATAGGTGCCCTTGGAGCAGTGGATGAAAAGCCTTGCGGTCCCGCCGTCAAAGGCAAGCAGCTTCAAGTCAAAAATCGTAATATTTCGCGGTGCTCTTTCGATTTCCTTGCCTTTCCGTGCAATTTCATAGAGCTTTTTGCCGCCGATCTTCACTGCGGAATACATCGGCGGGATCTGCTGCTGCGCTCCGCAAAATGCGGAAAGCGCCTCCTGCAGCCGCTGTTCGTTCACATCGACCAAGCGCCGCTCCAGTACGGTTCCGGTCGTGTCCTGTGTGTCCGTCACCGTGCCGAGCAGGAGGTCGGCAACATACGCCTTTTCCGCGTGTTCAAGAAACTCCGCCGCACGGGTCGCCCGCCCGAAAAACACAGGCAAAACGCCGGTTGCCATCGGGTCAAGCGTGCCCCCGTGCCCGACGCGCTTCTCATGAAACACGCCGCGCAGCTTCGCAACGACGTCCTGGCTTGTCCAGTCGGACGGCTTGTCAACGATCAGAATCCCGTTTGCCATCATAACACTCCCATTTCCGTCAAAACGCGCAGCACGGCTTCCCGCGCAGCCGCAATGCCGCCGGAGACCGTCGCCCCCGCCGCCGCACTGTGACCGCCGCCGCCGAGCGCCGCGCAGATCGCCGAGGCGTCATAGCGCGGCGAGGTACGGACGGAAAGCTTCCCGTCACCCCGTTCGTCACGGATCATAACGCCGATCTCCACACCGGCAATCTCTCTGCAGAAGCCGGAAATATCATCGATGTCATCCTCGGTAATGCCCAGCTCCCGCCGTTTTTCGCTCGGGAGCTGTGAAATTGCGACCAAACCGTCGGCGAAAAACTCGGTCGATTCGGTCAGATATGCCTCCAGCTTGAGTCGTTCCATACGTTTTGTGAGGAACATAACCTGATTGATTGCAAAGGTATCCGCGCCGCAGTCCTTGCAATACGCCGCCGCACGGAGCGTCTTTGCCGTGGTGTTGCTGTAGCGGAAGCAGCCGGTATCCGTCGAGACGGCGCAGTAAAGCGCCTCGGCGATCCGCCGGTCAGGCGTGACGCCCAGCTCCCGAAGAATGTCGAGCACAATCTCGCCGCAGGCAGCGGCAGCGGGGTCGATATAGCTTCTGTCCGCATAGAGGTCATTTCTGCCGTGGTGGTCAATCGCCAGCGCCGTCCGCCCGGTCAGCGTCTCATAGCCGAGCGGGAACAGGCGGCTTGAGGCAATATCCACCGCGACGATACACGCCTTCTCCCCGACGCTCGGGGTCGTCAGCCCGTCCAAAAACGGGCGGAATTTCGGCGTAAACTGCGGATTTTCGAGGATAAACGCCCGCTTTCCGAGCGCACGAAGCCCGCCGCACAGCGCCGCCGCACAGCCGATGGTGTCGCCGTCGGGACGGCGATGGGTCAGAATCAGAAAGTCGTCCCTTTCGCGGAGAAAGGCGGCGGCTTCAGGAATCGTGATGCTCTGCTTCATCGTCATCCTCCCGAATATCCAGCTTGGAGAGAATATCAAGAATGTGCGCGCCGTGGGTGATGGAATCGTCCGCCTGCCATTGCAGCTCCGGCGTGTAGCGCAGCTGTAAGCTTCTGCCCAGCTCGCGGCGCAGATAGCCCGACGAGGATTTCAGCCCCGCCAGCGTCTCTTTGGTATATTCCTTGTCCAGCAGCGAAACGTAGACCTTCGCATAACGCAGATCGGGCGTCGTCTCGACGCGGGTGATGGAGAGCATGGTTTTCTGCACACGGGGGTCCTTCAGCTCGCGCAGCAGGTCTGCCAGCTCGCGCTGAATCTCCTCGTTAATGCGTCCGATGCGATTGGATGCCATAAAACGGATTCCTCCTTATGAAAACTGCCGCAGGGCGGGCGTTTTCCGTCCGCCCTGCGGGTCACAAAGCAACGATTGACGTCAATTATCTGGGGATCTCCTCCATGACGTAGCACTCGAAGATGTCGCCTTCCTTGATGTCGTTGAACTTTTCGATGGACATACCGCACTCGTAGTTCTGCGCGACCTCCTTGACGGAGTCCTTGAAGCGCTGCAGCGAGCCGATGTTGCCCTCATAGATAACGATATTGTCGCGCAGGACGCGAACCATACCGTCGCGGGTGATCTTGCCGTCCTTGACGTAGCAGCCGGCGATCGTACCGATGGCAGAGACCTTGTAGGTCTGGCGCACCTCGGCGTGACCGATGACCGCCTCGCGATACTTCGGAGCAAGCATACCCTTCATTGCCGACTCGATCTCGTCGATCGCGTCGTAGATCACGCGGTACATCCGCAGATCGACATTGGCGCGCTGCGCGGAAGCGGCAGCCGCAGCGGCGGGCTAACTTGAAGATACGCATCATTTCGCTGTTCCAAAGTTCCGGCAAGGTTTTGTAACCGCTCCACAGATCAGTATTTATCTCAAGCGCGATATCATGCTCCGCGCTTTGGCGAAAGCATTGCATATATTCGTGGTCGCTGATGAGCGGCAGCAGTGAATCTCTATCATAAGGGCAGCAGACTGCAGCAAACGGGTGTGCTACTGCGGTAATCTTGTCGGCGACT
>URWG01000146.1 GCA_900551495.1 uncultured Eubacteriales bacterium | reverse complement strand
TCCGAGTTGATATCCGGCGCATCGCCGAGGAAGTAGACCGCCTTCAATTTTTCACAATCTCCGAATGCCAGCCAACCGATTTCAAGCAGACCGGCGGGCAGCACCACCGTCTCTAACGCGGTACAATCAGAAAACAAAAAATTTTGAATTTTCGTGATACCCTCCGGCAGACGGACAAAGCGCAGCGTGCTTGCACAGTTTACGAAGGCAGTGTCGGCAATTTCCTGTATCTTTACGTCCTCAATCTCCGACGGAATCTCCGCCGCCGTAACGGTGTCATCGCAGTCAACGACTGTTCCGGTATACCTGTCGATGTAGATCTTGCCGCCCATGACGTCGTAGGATAGACGCCTCGTATCGCTTGGAACTTGGATGCCGTCCCAAACCGCGGTGGGATACCCGGCGTATGTCGGCGTCGTCCAGCCCTCCTTGCCCGCAATATAGCGTAATATGACATTCGGAAGACATTCTCCGGAATCACCAACGCAAAATGCGGATTCGCCGATTTCCGGCGCATCGCCGAGGAAGCAGACCGCCTGCAGATTTTCGCAGCCTCCGAATGCCAGCCTACCGATTTCGCTCAGACCGGCAGGCAGGACCACCGTCTTTAACGCGGGGAAAGCGGAAAATACAAAAGCTTGGATTTCCGTGATGCCCTCCGGCAGACGGACACGGCACAGCGTGCTTCTGCTCTTGACAAAGGCATCGGTGGCAAGCCTCCGTACCTTCACGCCCTCGATGATCGGCGGAATGTCCGCCTCCGTAACGCCGACATCGCAGCCAGTGATTGTTCCGGTTTTCCTGTCGATGTGGATGTAGCCGCCCTCGACGGGGTACGAAATTTCCCCGGACAGGGAGAATACGGCTGTGGGATAGGTCTCCGTTTCTCCCGTTTCTCTGTCATAATATGTCCCATATCTCGGAGAGGTCCAGCCGCGCTTTCCCGCAATGTAATATAGCGTAAGCTTTGATTTAAGCTCTTCGTTATCTACATAAAAAGCGTCTTCTTCCAAATAGGGTGCGTCGCCTAAGAAGTAGATGTCGGTAAGGTCTCTGAAGTTCATAAATGCACCGGAGCCGATAAAGCTTACCTTTTCCGGTATCACAACGCTTGACAGTGGACACTCATGAAAGGCACGCCTTCCGATGCGCTTCAGGGTTTTCGGTAGCCTGACATGCTCCAATCTTGGGAAATCGCGATGAAACGCGTCGTCTGCAATACCGGTCACGGGAATCCCGCCGAAATACGGAGGAACGACAATCTCCGTAATCTCATACTTGGTATTGACGTATGCCCACTCGGCATCGCCGCCGATGACCTCGCGGGTCGCCACATCAAAGTAGATATAGCCGCCCTCGCACAAATGCGCCATCAGATTCGTTCCCCGCTTCATTTCCTTCGCAGGATAAGTGGGAGACGTCCAGTTCTTGGCGCCCCGCAGATAGTAAAGGCAGACCGAATCCGTTTCTTTGAATACCTGCTCTCCGAGCAGCGGAGCTCTGTCGCCGTAGAAATAGACGGAGCGGAGCCGTCTGCATTCATAGAACGCACCGTCCTCAATCTTTGTCACACCGGCGGGGATACCAATTTCTTCGAGTATGGCGCACCGTATAAATGCCGCTTCGGGAATTGTTGAAATGTCGCTCGGTAATGTTACATTTCGGAGTGCGAAGCAGAAGGCGAAGCAACCCTTCTCAAGCCTCTTAACAGTATCCGGCAGGACGACCCGCTCTAACAGCGAGCAATGCGCAAACGCATTTTCTCCCACACCGGTCACCGCTCTGCCTTCTATCTTCTCCGGTATTTCGGCTGCGGTGATATAGGGCGAGGCGCCGACGATACTGCCGGTTTTCTTGTTAAAATATATCTCGCCGTTTTCTACGGGATAGGCAACAATGCTGCCGGAGGTGTCGGTCTTTGCCAAGTTCGGCTTTTCTTCAAACCAAATACTGGCTTTATTCACGCCGGTCCGGGGATACAAAATCACCCTGTCGCCCCGAATGAGCGAATCATTTTCTCCGTTAACAGAAACAAGACCGATGCAGTAGCCCTCGTTCGGCTTGCATTCGACGTACGAGCCGGAGACGGAGACCGTCCCGCCCGCCGGATTGTTGACCGAAGCCGTTATGCTGTAGTCCCCGTGCAGCCGCCACGAGGATCGCACGGTCTGCAAATCATCCACGCCGTAGGTACGGTAGGTCCGCTGTCCGGGATACGGGTCCTGGTCGGAAACGACGATCGGGAAGGCGCAGCGGTATTCCTGTGCCTCTTCAAGCGTCAAGTCAAGGGCTTCCATCCCCCCATCAGAATTTTCCACCCACGGCTGCCAATCGCCGCATTCGGCTTTCGTTTCGGCAATCGCTTCCCCCAGCGTTTTCCCGCGGATCAAAGCATCCGCGGCAACCGTGTAATAGGTCTGACCTACAGTCCATGAAACCTGAGAATAGCCGTAAACGGCAGCAACGCCTCTTTGACGCAGCGGCGTACAGATGCCGTCCGTCGTCATGCCGCAGCAGCTATCCAGCCAAACCAAATTGCTCGGCGCGTCCTTCTTCATGTGGTTGGCAATCACCGTGCCGTCCACGCTGCAGGAGTCCGCTCCGGAGCTATAAGCGTGGTAGCTCGTCGTTCCGAATTTTCCGCGGAAGGGCTGAAAATCTTCGTCTGTCAGTCCCACCGTGCTGTTCAGGGACAGATACGACGTATTCGCCCGTGTCGCTCTGTCTTCGATCTCTCCGCCGGCGGGGTTTGTTTCCTCCAAGATTCTTTGATAATCGGTACTACCGTGTGTGGCGATCAGCACAAAGACGCCGTTTTCAACCGCCTCCGCCATCACGTCGATTGTAACCGTGTCCCCCCGGTAGCTCTCAACGGTGCCGCCGATCGCCTTCGCAAGCTTCTCGCCGGTATCCTTCGGAGTATCATTTTTGTAGAAGGCGCCGTTATCCGGAATGTTGTACCACGGCTCAAGGACATAAATCGTCGCGCTGCTCGCGGGTCCGCGCTTGGCAAAGCTCTCCCTTGTGACCGTGCCCTCCGGCGTCTCCTTGCTCCGATCCGACAGCATCCGCCGCATCTCCGGGTCATAACCGTAGGCGATGCCGTCCAAGTCCTCCCAAAAGAATATGTCGTTCGTCCCGTCGTAGGTGCACGTCCCCGGCGCATAGCTCGCCGACTGCTTCACCAGCTCCGCAACCTCTCCCGACAGCGCCGCATAGTCCGCCGCCGTCGGCATCTCGCCCGCGGAGCGCTTCTTCCGCAGCCGCGCATTCTCAAAATTCTCGATCTGCGTCCAAATGTCCGCCCCCTCCGCAGCTATGACGCCCGCAGGCAGCAGCGTCACCAGCAGCGCCGCCAGCAGCACGATGCAGATCAACCGCTTGATTCCTTTTTTCATATCTTTTCCTCGTTTCCTCGGTTTTTATACAAGGGAGGGCGCTCGATTTTGGACGCCCTCCCTTGCAGGGATTTAATGAATTACTTGATCTCGGGGCAGGGGTATCTGCCGCCGCGATAACGCATAATGAGCATCGCAAACTCCGCACGGGTCGCGGGCGTCGTCGGTTTGCTTTTGCTTGCGTCGCTTATTTTTCGATATAGCGCATGAGAATTGCCGCGACTTGGGCACGGGTGGCGTTTCCGTTCGGCTGCAAATAGCGCCTGCCGTTTTCGGAGGAGCCGTTTATGATGCCGCTGCCGTTTGCCCACGCGAGCGCCGTCCTTGCCCAGCCGCTCACCCTCGCGGCGTCCGGATAGACGCTCAGATCGGCTGTCGCGCTGACATCCTCTCCCTTGCCGGACGAGTAACGGTAGAGCACGGTCGCCATCTGCTCACGCGTGATGTTGCCGTCCGGGTCGAACCTGCCCTTTGCCACGCCGTTGACCACGCCCTCCGACGCCGCCCATATCACCGCGTCGGTGTACCACTTGCCCTCCGGCACGTCGGTGAAGGGATTTGTCGCCGTCGGCTTCGGCGAATCCGCACGCCGCCACAGCACCGTCACCAGCATTGCCCGCGTCATCGTTTCGTCCGGCGCGAATTTCTCCTCGCTCACGCCGTTCATCAGCCTGTGCTCCTCGACATACTCCACCGCCTCGCGATACCAAGCCTTCTGCGGTACGTCGCGGAAGCCGTTGGTTTTCTCCGGCTTCGGCTCGGGCGTCGGGGTCGGCTCGGGTGTCGGCGTCGGCTCGGGCGTCGGGGTCGGCTCGGGCGTCGGGGTCGGGTCGGGGGCGAAGGACGAGCTG
>URWG01000145.1 GCA_900551495.1 uncultured Eubacteriales bacterium | reverse complement strand
CTGCGCGGGGTGATTGCCCAGCGGCGCGGCTGGATGGACGAGGCGGCGCAGAATTTCCGTATCGCCGTCAGCATGGACCCGACCAACATGGAATACCGCAGCGCGGCCAACGCCGGCGGCGGAGACTACACCACCTATCGCCAGCAGGGCGGCGGCACAGACGCGGACGATTGCTGCAACCTCTGCGGCACGCTGATGTGCCTCAACTGCCTGTGCAACGGCTGCCGCTGAGTCGATACGGAAGGAGGAAACCGTCATGATTTGCAGTATGACCGGCTACGGACGGGCGGTGCAGACCCTGCGCGGGCGGGAGATCATCGTCGAGCTTCGGTCGGTGAATAACCGTTTTTTGGATTGCGGCGTCAGACTTCCCCGCGCGTTTTCCTATGCCGAGGAAGCCGTTAAGCAGCGTATCAAGGAGAGCGTTTCACGCGGCAAGGTGGATGTCTTTGTGACCGTGAATTCCACGGGCGAGGACGAAAGCGTCCGTGTCGCGCTCAACCGACCTGTGCTGGAGGGCTATCTTGCGGCGCTGAAAACGGTCTGCGAGGAATATGATGTTAAGAATGACATCAGCGCCATGACGCTCGCTCGGATGCCCGAGGTCTTTCAGACCGAGCGGGCGGAGGAGGACGAGGAGCGGAACCGTGCGGACATCCTGACCGTGCTGGACGAGGCGCTTTCCGCCTATCATGCGATGCGGGCGCGGGAGGGTGCGGCGCTGGTTGCCGATCTGCGCAGCCACGCGGCGACGATCCTTGCCTGCGTGGAGCGCGTGGAGCGGCGTTCGCCGATCACCGTGGCGGAATACCGCACTCGTTTGGAGCACAAGATGCGCGAAATTTTGGAGAGCACGACCATTGACGAGAGCCGGATTTTGACCGAGGCGGCGATCTTTGCCGACAAGGTTGCGGTGGATGAGGAGACCGTGCGCCTGCGCAGCCACCTGAGCCAAATGGACGAGCTGCTTTCGGGCGGCGGCGCGGTCGGACGGAAGCTGGACTTTTTATTACAGGAGATGAATCGCGAGGCGAACACCATCGGCTCCAAGGGCAACGATCTTGAGCAGGCGCGTAACGTCGTCGAGATCAAGTCGGAGCTGGAAAAGATTCGCGAGCAGGTTCAGAATATCGAGTGATGCGGCTGGTCAATATCGGATTCGGAAATTTGGTCTCTGCGGAGCGGGTGCTGGCGGTGGTCAGTCCGGACTCCGCGCCGGTCAAGCGGCTGGTGCAGGAGGCGAAGGAGCGCGCCATGCTCATCGATGCCAGCTTCGGCAGAAGGACCCGCGCCGTGCTGATGATGGATACCGACCATGTTGTGCTTTCGGCGATCACACCGGAGGCGATCACGCGGCGATTTAACGAGAAGGACGCGCAGACGCGCGACGAGGAGGAAGCGGAGTGAGGCAGGGCAGAATTTTGATCGTATCGGGTCCGTCCGGCGTCGGAAAGGGAACGATCGTGCGCGAGGTTATGAAAAATGACCCGTCGCTGCAATTCTCCGTTTCCGCGACGACCCGTGCCATGCGTCCCGGCGAGGTCGAGGGCGAGAGCTATTATTTTGTCAGCAAGGAGCGCTTCGAGGAGATGATCGCAGCGGGCGAGCTGCTGGAGCACGCCTGTTACGCGGGAAATTACTACGGAACACCGCGCAGACCCGTGGAGCAGGCGCTCACAAACGGCATCAGTATCGTGCTGGAGATCGACGTGCAGGGGGGCTTGCAGGTTTTGCGGCGCCGTCCGGACGCGATTTCCGTGTTTATCGCGCCGCCGAGCTTCGCCGAGCTGAAGCGGAGGCTGACGGGGCGCGGCGATACCCCGCCCGAGGTCGCTGCCCGCCGCTTGCAGGTTGCGGCGCAGGAGTGTGCGGTCGCCCCGCAGTACGGATATACCATTATTAACGACGATCTTTGCCGCGCGGTCGGAACGCTTGAGGCGATCCTGACCGCAGAGGCGTGCAGAAGTACCTATTGCAATATCGAACTCAAGGAGGAACCCTAATATGCTGTATCCCGCAATGTCCGAGCTTTTGAAGCACATCGACAGCCGCTATCTGCTGGTCAACGTCGTGGCGCGCCGCGCCAGACAGCTCTCCATCGAGGCGGAAACGTTCCACGAGCCGCTCAGCGACAAGCCCGTGACCCTTGCCATCCGCGAGGTTGCCGAGGGCAAGTTAGAGGCGACCGTTCACGAATAAGCCGCGCCGTCGGCAGCCGCAGGAGGGCGAGCCATGATTGCCAAAATTGCCGTTGCCGCCGCGATCTATGCCATCGACAAGCCCTATGACTACCGCGTGCCGGAGGGGATGCTCCTGCGGTCGGGGCAGCGCGTCAGCGTACCGTTCGGGCGGTCGAATAAGCGCTCGGAGGGCGTCGTTTTGGCGCTGACCGAGGGCGACAAGGGAAAGCTCAAGCCCGTTGAACGCCCGCTGGACGCGGAGCCGCTGCTCGGGGAGCGGGAGCTGCATTTGGCGGCATTCCTGCGCGAGCGGTATTTCTGCACGTTTTACGAGGCGATCAAGGCGATCCTTCCCGCGGGCGTCTGGTTTCGGGAGGAGGAGCGCTATACGATCGCGTCGGAGGACTGGCGCGGGCAAATTCATCGCAAGCCCGAGGCGCTGGCGGTGATGCAGGCGCTCGAGGCGTTCGGCGGCAGTGCGGACTTCGACCGCCTTCGACAGCAATTTACAGAGGAAGCGCTGCGTGAGGCAGTGCGCTATTTACTCAAAAAACACCTGATTTCCTCGGAAACCTCGCATAAACGCCGCGTTCGGGATAAAACCGAGCGTATTGCCGTTTTGTCGGCTTCCGTCGAAGAAGCGCAGCTTTACGCCGACAGCAAGCGCCGCAGTGCGCCCCTGCAAACGTCGGTGCTGGAGCTGCTGATTACCGTCGGACAGTGCGCGGCGAAGGACCTGTGCTACTTTACGGGCGCGACGGGCGCGACGCTGGGACGGCTGGAAAAATTAGGCTATATCACCTTAGAGGAGCGTCCGCAGCTTCTGCTCCCGCAGGTTGAAACGACCGAGGTAAAGGGTCCTCCCGTGCTCAACGACGAGCAGCAGGCGGCATTTGAGGGAATTTGCCGCCAAATGCGGCAGGAGAAGCCCGGCGTTGCGCTGCTCTACGGCGTGACCGGCAGCGGCAAGACCTCGGTGTATATCCGACTCATCTACGACTGCCTTGCGCGCGGAAGGACGGCACTGCTTTTGGTGCCGGAAATTGCCCTGACGCCGCAGCTTTTGGCGCTGTTTGCCGCCCATTTCGGCGAAAAAACGGCGGTTTTGCACAGCGGACTGCGCATTACCGAGCGCTATGACACATGGAAGCGCATCCGCAGCGGACAGGCGCGTGTCATTCTCGGAACGCGGTCGGCGGTTTTCGCGCCGTCGCAGGAGCTGGGGCTGCTGATCGTGGACGAGGAGCAGGAGCACACCTATAAATCCGAAAACGCCCCGCGCTACCATGCCCGCGAGGTCGCGATCTACCGCGGCGCACAGCAGAATGCGTTGGTGCTGCTCGGCTCGGCGACGCCGAGCGTGGAAACGATGTACCGCGCCAAAACGGGCGTTTTCGGGCTGTATCGGCTCCGTCGGCGCTATAACCGACAGGCGCTCCCGCCCGTTGAGATCGTCGATATGAAGCAGGAGCTGCGCGCCGGAAACGGGACGCTCATCAGTGAGCCGCTGCTGCTGGCGCTGCGGAATACCGCGGCGGCGGGGCAGCAGGCGATCCTGTTTCTCAATCGGCGCGGGACAAGCCGTATGCTTGCCTGCGTGGACTGCGGCTATGTGCCGATGTGCCCGGCGTGTACGGTCAGTCTGACCTATCACGAGGCAAACCACAGACTGATGTGCCATTATTGCGGCCATTCCGAGCCGCTGCCTGCACGCTGCCCCCAATGCGGCGGTCACCTCAAGCAGATCGGCGCGGGCACACAGAAGGTGGAGCAGCAGCTATCCGAGCTGCTTCCCGACCTCGGCGTGCTGCGGATGGACGCGGACACGGTCTCGGCGGTCAATACCCACGAGAAGCTCCTCGGACGCTTTCGGGACGAGCGGATTCCCATCCTGCTGGGAACGCAGATGGTCGTCAAGGGGCTGAATTTTGAAAAGGTAACGCTCGTCGGCGTGCTGGATGCGGATATGTCGCTCTATGTGGGCAGCTACCGCGCAGCCGAAACGACGTTTAATATGATAACGCAAGTCATCGGACGCGCCGGTCGGGGCGCCTTAGGCGGTCGGGCACTGATCCAAACTCTGACGCCGAAGAACCGCGTCATCGAGCTGGCGAGCCGTCAGGATTACGACGGCTTCTATGACGAGGAGC
>URWG01000144.1 GCA_900551495.1 uncultured Eubacteriales bacterium | reverse complement strand
GTTTGCCTGACCCCGACTTTTATGGTATCAATCCACGCGGTTTTCAAACGGCACGGTATCGACCGCGCTGCTTGCGGAGAAGTAGACGTCAAGAATGGACTTGGCGATTCTGCCGAGGTTACCGCCCTGAGCGCCCTTCTGTACATAGATCATAATGGCAATCTCAGGGTCATCCATCGGCGCGTAGAGGACGTAAGAGCCGTTGTCCGAGCCGCCGGAGCCGTGTTCCGCCGTACCGGTCTTGGCGCAGACCTTAATGGGATAGTCGCTGAACACGGAATGGGAGGTGCCGTTCCATTCCGTGACGCTCATGCGCATACCCTCGGAATACGCGGCGTAGGCTTCGTCGGAAATATCCAGCGTGCTCATCACGGTGGGCTGCTTTTCCTCCATCAGCTCCTGATAGTCGGCGGAGATCACGCGCCGCAGGAAGGTCGCCTGATAGCGGATGCCCTTGTTTGCCAGTGCGCAGACGTAGCTGCAAAGCTGCAGCGGGGTGTACAGGTGCTCGGACTGACCGATCGCTGCGGAAACGACGTCGCCGCCGTACCAGACGCTGTAGTCGCCGGTATAGAGCTTGTCCTTGACCTCGGGATTGGCACGGTGACCGATCTCCTCGTAGATCTCCACGCCCGTCGATTCGCCGAGCCCCAGCGCCTTCGCCGTCGCATCGATCTTGTCGATGCCCGCCAGCCAGCCGATCTCATAGAAATAGTAGTTGCAGGAGACGGCGAGCGCCTGCATACAGTTGATAACGCCGTGGCTTGCGCCTGCGGTCGTATAGAGCATACAGCGCGGGTAGTAGCCGACGTCGGCAAAGCGCATATAAATACCCTTGTCCTCGACCTGGAAATAGCGGTCGATCACACCGCTGTCGATGGCGGCGACCGTCGTGACCATTTTGAAGATCGAGCCGGGGGGATACAAGCCCTGCGTCACGCGGTTGATTAGCGGATCATACTCGGCGGTCAGCAGCTCGTTGTAGTTCTCGGAGAAGGTTTTCAGGTCGTAGTCGGGATAGCTGGCGCTGGCAAGGATTTCACCGGTCTTGACCTTCATCACAACGCACGCGCCGCCCTCGGCATCCATGCCCTGTTTTTTGCTGCCGAGACCGTTTTCCCGCAGCCAAAGGATCATTTCCTCTAACTTATCCTCCGCCGTCGCCTGCAAATTGAGGTCGATGGAAAGCTCGACGTTGTTGCCGGCGATCGGCTCGGTGACGTAGGATTCCTCCAAAATGGTGCCGTCGGCGGAAATGACGGTCTTTCTCAGTCCGTCTCTGCCGTGGAGCTGCTCTTCAAATGCCCGCTCCAGTCCCGCCTTACCGACCGTCGCGTCCATTTCATAGTCGAGGTCCTTGTAGTATGCCCACTCGTCCCTGTCCATCTTGCCCGTGTAGCCGAGAATGTGCGGCGCACGGTCGGTGTAATATTCGCGGACGGTAGAGGTTTCCACGTTCAGACCGGGAACGTTCAGGTCGGTGATCGCCGCCAGCGACGCGGAATCCACGTCCTCCAGGAAGATATAGGTGGGAAGGATGGTGCAGTAGCGCAGCGCCATCTCATAGCGGATGGAGACGACCGCGCGGGCATCCTCCTCCGACCAGTCCACGGGGATGTCGTAGCGCTCGCGCATCCGCTTGACAAGCTGCGGCGCGGAGATGTCGCTGTCCCAGTCGCGGGCTTGCAGGAAATCCTTGAAATAACCGTTCCATGTGGAGCTGTATTCGTCGGTGGTGTATTCGTAGGGCTTCTCCATGGTCACGGGGAAGTGGTCGGCGTACTCCAGCCCGCGCTCGCGGCAAAGGACGACGAGCTGACGGAGATATTCGTTCGGATCGTCGGAATTGACCAGAACGTCCGCGACCAGCGCCAGATTGAACGACGCGCGGTTGCCGACCAGCACGTTGCCGTTGCGGTCGAGGATTTCGCCGCGTGCCGCCGTGACGCGGGTGTAGTAGGTGAAGGAGTTTGCGGGGGCGCCGCTCTCGTCCGATGCCTCCGTGACCTGCACATGGTAAAGCTGCACAAGGAACACGGCGGACATGACCGCGACGAGGATCAGCAGAAGACCCACGCGGAAGGAAAATTTATGTTGATTCATAACGCTCTCCGATTTTTGCAATACGCTTGACCAGCAGGTAGATCGGCGGCTGGGCAAGGGTGGAGATCAGCACGCACGGCAGCAGCTTTGTGAAAAACAGCACGCCCGATGCGTTGTTGAAAAAGAACTTGAGGAAAAACATGATCGACTGCTCGATCAGCACCGTTGCAAAGGCAATAATGAGACAGGGGATAAAGCGGTTGGTCAGCACGGCGCGGCTGATGAGCGCACCGGCGACGGGAACGATCGTCAGCACGGCAATCGCCACGCTGCCCTGATCCGCGCCGGAAAGACACCACAGCAGGGAGGCGATCAGCGCAAACGTACCGCCGCGCTCCGGTCCCTCCCGCAGGCAGACGCAGACGATCACCATCGGAACAAAGTCCGGGCAGACGGAAACACGACCCGCCAGCACGACCGTTTGCAGCATGATGACCAGCAGCAACAGCAGCGAATACAGCGCCCAGCGCAGAAAATGCAGCCATTGCCGCGGGGTGATATAGAGTTTATCCAGCATTACGGCACGGCTCCCTTTTTCATTCGTTCGTGAATTGCGTGAGGATGAAGACCTGCTCCAAATTGTCAAAGTCGGCGGCGGGGGTCAGAAGCGCGAACTTTGCCACGCCCGTCTCGTCGTAACCCGCATCCTCCACATAGCCGATCACCAAGCCCTTGGGGTAGACCGTGGAGCCGGTGGTGACGACCTGATCGTTATTGCGCAGCACCGCCTCGCTCGGCAGATATTTCATGCGCAGCTTGCCGCGCTCGTCCTCATTGTAGCTGCCCTGCACAACGCCCGTGTAGCCCGACGAGGCGACGCTCGCGCTGATCTCCAGCGACGAATCCAGTACCGTCGTCACGTTTGCCCAGTTCGGACCGACCTCCTTGATGATGCCGATGACCTGGTTGTACTCGGTGATAACGACCATGCCCTCCTCCAAGCCGGCGTTGGTACCCTTGCCGATGGAGAAGCCGCTCTTGAAGTTGGAGGAGTCCCACGAGTTGATATAGGCGTCGCACAGCTCGTAGTCAATGTGCTCGTCCTTCAGATGCAGCAGCTCGCGGTAGCGCTGATTTTCACGCTCCAACGAGTCCGCCTTGCGCATTTCGTCCTCGATCTCGGCAACTCGCTTGCGCAGATATTCGTTGTCCGCCTCCAGCGATTCATAGCCGAACAGGTAGTTGTAGTAGCGCTCCGCCTGCCGCGTGATGGAGCTGACGCCGCTGCGGATGGGCGTAATGACCGCCTGTACCGCCTTCTGCGCCCATGTCGCCCCGAACAGCGCCGAGACGATCGCCGTTACCACTGCCAGCACCACCGCCAGCAGCATAATGAGCTTAACGCGACCGGAAAACTGTTTCTTCACGGCGCGTACCTCAGCAGCCCAGCAGCTTTACGCCGTGCTTGCGCAGCATCAGCGTCAGCGTGCAGACGGGCAGACCCATGACATTGTAGTAATCGCCGTCCAGCCCGACGACGAACATGGAGGCGATCCCCTGAATTCCGTAAGCGCCCGCCTTGTCCATCGGCTCACCGGTTGCAATGTAGTTGCGGATCTCCGTGTCGGACAGTGGGCGGAAGCGCAGCGTCGTTGTTACGGTCACCGTCTCGGTGTTGTCGCCCTGCGCGACGGTCAGACCGGTCATGACCTGATGCTCCCGGCCGGAGAGGCGCCGCAGCATGGAAAAGGCGTCGTTTTCCGAACGCGGCTTGCCCATGATGCGCCCGTCGCATACGACGATGGTATCCGCCGCAACGATAATGTCGTCCTCGTGGCACAGCGGATAGACCGCCTGCGCCTTGAGCCGACTGACGCGCGCTACCTCGTCCGACGGCGTGGAAAACAGGTTCATCGTCTCGTCATGCGGCGCCGTCCGAATGATAAAATCCAGCCCCATCCGCTGTAAAAGCTCCTGCCGACGGGGGGATGCGGATGCAAGAATAATATCCATCGCTCGGTTCCTCCTTCAAGGTTTCATTCAACGCCCCGCAGATACAGCCCGCGGGTACACGCGCCGGGGTCAAAAAACGCTTCGCCGCTCCATTCAGCCAAAACGCTGTCGATCTCCGACGGATTTTCGGTGGTAAACGCCAGCCGCAAGCCCCACATACCGAGCTTGCGCAGCTCGCTCTTCTTGTCCAGCAGGTACAGCTTCCGACCGTTGAGAATGACGCTGCGGCAGGTACCGCAGTCGCGGACGACGCGGAATTCCTCTCCGGTGCGGTCGATGAGCTTCGCCGGACCTGTTTCGCAGGCGCAGTCGCCGGCGCGGTTTTTCAGCAGACAGTTTTCCGTCAGCATCAGCGGCAGGCGGCCATAGACAATGGCCTCGCAGGGGAGGACCTTCGGC
>URWG01000143.1 GCA_900551495.1 uncultured Eubacteriales bacterium | reverse complement strand
ACCGGCATGTCATTCACTTCCGCTCGGTCGCTTCGCTACCCTCGTCAGAGGGAGCCAATATGCCGAACTATTTAACAGTCATCCCGTAGGGCTTTTGAAAAGCCCTACGGGATCGAAAATTATTTACAGTGCCTTCAGGCGCTCCTCGCTCTCGGCAAGCTGCTTGAGCAGGCTCTCGTATTTCTGTGCCTTTTCGCGCTCGGCGTTGACGACTGCCTCGGGTGCCTTCGCGGTAAAGCCGGGATTATTGAGCTTGGCTTGGATACCGCTCAAGCCCTTTTGCGCTTTTTCGCGCTCCTTGGCAATGCGCTCCAGCTCCTTCGCAACGTCCACGAGCTGGCTCATCGGCATATAAAGCGTTGCGTCATGGGTCACGCACGATGCCATGGACTCGTGCCCCGCGGGTTCGTTCGCGGCGATAACGACCTGATCGGCATAGGCAAGGCGCGTCATGAAGCCGGCGCCGCTGCGGAAAACCTCCTCCTTATCGGTGACGATATAGAGCGTGCATTTCTTCGACGGCGGGACGTTCATTTCGGCGCGGCGGTTGCGTACGGCACGGATGGCGGTCATAATGCTCTCCATTGCCGTCTCCTCCGCCTTAAAGCTCAGCTCCTCGCGGTACTTCGGCCACGCGGCGACGATCAGCGCCTCGCCCTCGTGCGGGATCGCCTGCCAGATCTCCTCGGTGATGAACGGCATGAACGGGTGCATCAGCCGCAGAATCTGATCGAGAACGTACAGCAGCACCTTCTGCGCGACGAGCTTGCTCTTTTCGTCCTCGCCGTAGAGCCGCGCCTTCGTCAGCTCGATATACCAGTCGCAGTAACTGTCCCAAATGAAGTCGTAAATCTTCTGAACGGCAATACCCAGCTCGTACTTGTCAAGGTTTTCGGTCGCCTCGGCAATGAGCGTGTTGAGCTTGGAGAGGATCCACTTGTCTGCCGTTTCCAGCTCCTCAGACGCGGGCAGCTCGTTTTTGTCGATGCCGAGATTCATCATGACATAGCGGCTGGCGTTCCAGAGCTTATTGGCAAAGTTCCGCATCGCCTCGCAGCGCTCGATATAGAAGCGCATATCGTTGCCGGGCGAGTTCGCCGTCAGCATATTCATTCGCAGCGCGTCCGCGCCGAAGCGGTCGATCATCTCCAGCGGGTCGATGCCGTTGCCGAGCGACTTGGACATCTTTCTGCCCTTGTCGTCGCGGACAAGCCCGTGAATCAGGACGGTGTGGAACGGCGGTTTTCCCGTCTGCTTGCAGCCGGAGAAGATCATACGCGCGACCCAGAAGAAGATGATGTCGTAGCCCGTGACCAGCACGTCCGTCGGGTAGAAATACTTGAAATCGGGTGCGTCGGTGTCGGGCCAGCCCAGCGTTTCAAAGGGCCAAAGCGCGGAGGAGAACCAGGTATCCAGCACATCCTCGTCACGGGTGATGTTCTTGCTGCCGCACTTTTCGCAGCAGGTTGCGTCCTCGCGGGAAACGGTCATATGCCCGCAGTCGGCACAGTACCACGCGGGAATCTGATGCCCCCACCAAAGCTGGCGGGAGATGCACCAGTCGCGGACGTTTTCCATCCAGTTGGTGTAGATTTTTGTAAAGCGCTCGGGGACAAACTTCGTCTCTCCCTCGTTGACGACGCGGAGCGCCTCCTGCGCAAGCGGCTGCATTTTCACGAACCACTGCGCGGAGATGATCGGCTCGACGTCGCGGTGGCAGCGGTAGCAGGTGCCGACGTTGTGATTGTACGGCTCGACTTTGACAAGGTAGCCCTCCGTCTCCAAATCGGCAACGATCCGCTTGCGCGCCTCATAGCGGTCAAGCCCCTGATATTTACCGCCGAATTCGTTGACGACGCCGTGGTCGTCGAGAACGCGGATGACCTCCAAATTGTGCCGCAGACCGACCTCAAAGTCGTTCGGGTCATGGGCAGGCGTCATTTTGACGCAGCCCGTGCCGAAGTCCATCTCGGCGTAGTCGTCCGCGACGACGGGAATTTCCTTATTGACCAGCGGCAGGATCACGTTCTTGCCGACGATCGCCTTATAGCGCTCGTCATTGGGGTTGACGCAGACGCCGCTGTCGCCGAGCATCGTCTCCGGACGGGTCGTTGCAACAATGACCTCGCCGCTGCCGTCTGCCAGCGGATAGCGGATGTGCCAAAGATTGCCGGGCTTATCGACGTATTCGACCTCCGCGTCGGACAGCGCTGTGACGCAGTGCGGGCACCAGTTGATGATACGGCTGCCCTTGTAGATCAAGCCCTGCTCGTAGAGGTTCACGAACACCTCGCGCACCGCCTTGGAGCAGCCCTCGTCCATGGTGAAGCGGGAGCGCTGCCAGTCGCAGGAGATGCCGAGCTGCTTCTGCTGGGTGACGATACGGTCGCCGTACTGCCGCTTCCACTCCCAGACGCGCTCCAAAAACTTCTCGCGCCCGAGGTCGTAGCGGGTCTTGCCCTCGCCGCGGAGGACCTCCTCGACCTTGATCTGCGTCGCGATACCGGCATGGTCCACACCGGGCAGATACAGCGCGTTGTAGCCCTGCATCCGCTTGAAACGGATCAGCGTATCCTGTGCCGTATCGTCCATCGCGTGACCGATATGAAGCTGACCGGTGACGTTGGGGGGCGGCATGACGATGGTAAACGGCTTCTTGCTTTCGTCCGGCTCGGCATGGAAGTAGCCGCCGTTCATCCAAAACTCGTAAAGCTTCGCCTCAACCTCCTTCGGGTCGTAGGTTTTCGGTAATTCTCTTGCCATAAGTTCTTCTCCTTCTGTAAAAAATCGCCCCGAGCCGATCGGCTCAGGGCGAAAAAAGCTTTCCGCGGTACCACCTGAATTTCCGCAAGAATGCGGACACTCCCGGACGCTTCGAAGGAAGCCTCCGACCCTGTAACGGGAGCACCCGTGCGCACCTGACGTTTCCGCTCGGCACGCCCGCTCCAAAGCGACCTTCGGCAAGCTCCGACAGGGACTTACACCGACCGTCCCCTCTCTGAACCCGAGGCTTGCTTACTCCTCTTTTTCCACGCGTTTACAATATTTGAATTCATGATAACGGATAACCCGCGCTTTGTCAAGTCTGATTATGAAATTACTGCTTCGGGGCGTAGGCGCTCAATTCCTCTGCAAGGCAATCCAGCCGCTGCAGGGCGGCGGCGCGGTCGCCGTCCACCGCCGTCAGATAGAGCTTGACCTTCGGCTCCGTGCCGGACGGGCGGACGATCACGCTTCCCTTTTCTCCGAGGGTCAGCGCAACGACGTTGGACTTCGGGAGCGTGACGGGCGCTTGCTCACCGGTCAGGCAGTTTTTCGTCACACGGGCGGAATAGTCGGTCATTTCGGTGACGGGAATTCCGCAAAGCGCCGTCGGCGTATGGGCGCGGAAATTCGCCATAAACTGCGCCGAAAGCTCCATCGCGTTCGGACCCTTCAGCTCGATGCTGATGACCCGCGCCTCGTGCCAGCCAAGCTCGGCATACAGCGCGTCCATCTTCTTTGCGAGATTGCTTCCCTCGCGCTTGAGCTTTGCGGCAAGATCGCTTGTCAGCATGGAGGCGACGACCGCGTCCTTATCGCGGGCATAGGTCCCCTTGAGATAGCCGCAGCTCTCCTCAAAGCCGAAGACGAAGCGGTTCTCCTCGCCCTTTTCCTCCAGCGCGAGAATCTGTCCGCCGATGTACTTGAAGCCTGTCAGAACGCTGCGCATCTTCACGCCGTATTTTGCCGCGACCTTATCCGCCATGGGCGTGGAGACGATGCTCTTGACCGCGACGGGGTCCTTGGGAAGCCGCCCCTGTGCCGTCAGCTCGCCGAGGATGTAATCCAGCAGCAGGCAGCCCAGCTCATTGCCGCTCAGCTTGCGGAAGCCGTCGCCCTCCGGCACGGCAACTGCCACGCGGTCGCAGTCCGGATCGGTCCCGAGAATGAGGTCGGGATGGGTCTGCCGCGCAATCTTGTAGCTCTCGTCCAGCGCGGCGTCCGTCTCGGGATTCGGATATTCACAGGTCTTGAAGTCGCCGTCCGGCTGCTCCTGCACCTTGACCACATCGACATTGACGCCGATCCTGCCGAGGACGGTACGCACAGGCTTGTTGCCCGTGCCGCAAAGGGGCGTATACAGCAGCTTGAGGTTATCCGACGGGGTATCGGCAAGGCGCTCGGCAAGCACCGTTTCGTAATACTTCTCCCACAGCGACGGGTGGATGAATTCGACATTCCGCGCTGCCATGCAGTAGTCAAAGCTCTGCTTAGCGGGAACGAAGTACGGAATTTTTTCAATCTCATCATAAACGATCGCGGCAGGCTCGTCGGTCATCTGGCAGCCGTCGGGACCGTAGCACTTAATGCCGTTGTAAGCACCCGCATTGTGGCTTGCGGAGACGACGATACCGCAGCCGCAGCCGAGCTGACGGACGGCGAAGGAGAGCATCGGTGTTGGGGCAAGCTCATGATAGACATAGACGTGAACACCGCGTTCCGCCAGCGCGACGGCGCAGATCTCGGCGTAGAGGCGCGAATTGTGGCGGGAATCATAGCAGATGGCACATTTTTTCGGCAGGGCGGTCCCGCCCAGCC
>URWG01000142.1 GCA_900551495.1 uncultured Eubacteriales bacterium | reverse complement strand
ACGCTCCATGCCCGCTGTGACCGCTGCGCAAGTCCCTTTGTGCGTGCCGTTTCCTATCCGGTCAAGGCGGTTCTCACCCGCGAGCTGGAGAATGAGGACGAGGCGGATGTTTGGACGTTCCTTTTGCAGGACGATTGCGCCGACCTCGACGAGATCCTCACCACCGCGTTTGTCTTAAACATGGATTCCAAGCTGCTGTGCAAGCCCGACTGCAAAGGTCTGTGCTTCCGCTGCGGCAAAAATCTGAACGACGGTCCCTGCGACTGCCGTCCCGAAGCCGATCCCCGTTTGGCTGTCCTTGGGCAGCTTTTGAAGGATAAGAAATAATTCGGAGATGCCGTTTTCGGCGTTTCCCTACTCTGACCAAGGAGGTGTCATTCATGGCTGTTCCCAAGTGTAAAGTTTCCAAGGCAAGACGGGATAAGAGACGCAGCTCCCATTGGAAGCTCTCCGTCCCCGGCGTCGTTGCTTGCCCGAAGTGCGGCGAGGCACGTCTGCCCCACAGAGCCTGCAAGAACTGCGGTACCTACAATGGCCGCGAGGTTCTCCCGGTTGCTGAGGCAAAGTAATTCCTAAGTGAATGAAGAGATGAGGAAGGTTTGAAGCCTTCCTCTTTTCTTTTGCGCCGCCGACCCGCTGCGGGAATAGAATTCGTAGGGGGCGACGTCCCCGACGCCCCGTGTGTAGGCAGTATCGTCAGAATCCGTAGGGGGCGGTCATTGACGCCCGCTGATGGAAGCCATTTAAGTGAATAGTGAATGGTGAAGAATGTCGGTGTGTCTGCGGCACGGATTACAACCCCCTCAGTCAGCTTCGCTGACAGCTCCCCCAAAGGTGGAGCCAAGGTACGGATGACAATCCCTCCGAGTCGCCACGCGGCGACCCACCTCTCCTTACACAGGGGAGGCTTTGGAACGGCGGCGGAAAGGGCTTGCAAAATCGGTGATTTTGTGAGATAATATAATGAAAAAATTTGCGCGGGAAGGTTTCGCGCGGCAAAAGGAGGAACGGAACATGGCAAAGCCTCTGATCGCGATCGTGGGCAGACCGAATGTGGGAAAGTCCATGCTCTTTAATAAGCTGACCGGCAGACGGGCGGCAATTGTCGAGGACACCCCGGGCGTGACGCGCGACCGCATTTACGGCGACTGCGACTGGAACGGGCGGGAGTTCGCGCTCGTGGATACCGGCGGCATCGAGCCGAATACCGACAGTGAGATGTTAAAATTCATGCGCCGTCAGGCGGAGATCGCCATTGAGACGGCGGACGTGATCGTGATGGTCACGGATGTCAAGACCGGCGTGACGGCGGCGGATACCGAGGTCGCGACGATGCTTCTGCGCAGCCGCCGAAAGCCGGTCTGCCTCGCGGTCAACAAGTGCGACAGCGTCGGTACGACGAATCCGGACGTCTATGAATTCTACGCGCTGGGGCTGGGCGACCCGATCGAGGTCTCGGCGGTCCACGGTCACGGCACGGGCGACCTGCTGGACTGGTGCGTGGCGCATTTTCCGGAGGAGACGGAGCAGGAGGACGAGGGCGAGATTATCAATGTCGCCATCGTCGGCAAGCCCAACGTGGGCAAGTCCAGTCTGCTGAACCGAATCCTCGGCGAGGAGCGCGTGATCGTCTCGGACGTGGCGGGGACGACCCGCGATGCCATCGACAGCTACTTTGAAAACGAGTTCGGCAAGTATCGCTTTATTGACACCGCCGGTATGCGCCGCAAGTCGAAGGTGGACGACGCGATCGAGAAGTATTCCAATATGCGCTCCATCGCCGCCATCGACCGCGCGGATGTGTGCCTGATTTTGATTGACGCCAACGACGGCGTGACCGAGCAGGACACCAAGATCGCGGGACTGGCGCACGAGGCAGGCAAGGCGTGTATTATCGTGGTCAACAAGTGGGACACGGTGGAGAAGGAAACGAACACCATGAACGAGATGACCGCGAAAATTCGCGCCGATCTGAGCTATATGCCCTACGCGCCGGTGCTGTTCATCTCCGCGCTGACCGGGCAGCGCGTCGGGAAGCTCTTTGAGCTGATCAACTACGTCGCGAATCAGAACGCCATGCGCATCACGACGGGAATGCTCAACAATATTTTGGAGGATGCGACGGCGCGTGTTCAGCCGCCCACGGACAAGGGCAGACGGCTCAAGATTTATTATATGACGCAGGTCGGCGTGAAGCCGCCGCATTTTGTCATTTTCTGCAACGACGCCCGCCTGTTCCACTTCTCCTATCGGCGCTATCTGGAAAATCAGATCCGCGCGGTATTCGGCTTGGAGGGCACACCCATCCGCATCACCATCCGTCAGAAGGGGGACAAGGACGAGTAATGGCGCTACGAATCATTGCCTGTGCGGTCGTCGGCTGGTTTTTCGGCGGCTGGAACGGGGCGATCCTGATCTCCCGTGCAAAAATGCACGAGGACGTCCGCTCCAAGGGCAGCGGCAACGCGGGGCTGACGAATTTTCTGCGCAGCTACGGCGGCGCGGCGACGCTGCTGGTGCTGCTGATCGATGCGGGAAAGACCGTGGCGGCGTGTCTGATCGCGACGTTGATCCTGCCGCAGGATACGGTGCTTGCCAAGATTACGGCGGGGCTTGCCGTGCAGATCGGGCATATTTTCCCGGTATTTTTCGGCTTCCGCGGCGGCAAGGGTATTCTCTGCGCGGGCGTTGCGGCGCTGGTTGTGGATTGGAGAATTTTCGCGATTGCGTTCCCGCTGTTTCTGATCGTCTTTTTTGCAACGCGGTATGTCTCGCTGGCATCGATTACCGGCATGGCGGCGATGGGCGTACTGTTTGTGGTGTTTTACGCCGACCGACCGCAGGTTTGGTGCCTCGGCGTGGCGATGGCGGCGCTTGCAATCTTCATGCATCGGAGCAACATCGTCCGACTCGTGAAGGGAACGGAGCGCAAGACCCATTTTCACAGGGCGAAAAATGAGGAGGAGACAAGATGAAGATACTGGTGGTCGGCAGCGGCGGCTGGGGAACGGCATTGTCGCTGCGCCTGCTGGCAAACGGTCATGCGGTCACTCTGTGGTCCTACCACGAAAAGGAGCGCGAGGTGCTGGAGACGACGCGCAAAAATCCGCTGCTGGCGGGGGTGACGCTCCCGCAGACGCTTCGGCTGACAAACGATGCGGCAGCGGCGACGGGTGCGGAAACGGTCGTGTTTGCCACGCCCTCCTTTGCGGTGCGGGCGACGGCAAAGACCTTTGCGCCTCATCTGCGGGAGGATGTGCTGCTCGTCTCGGTCACGAAGGGGATCGAGGACGGCAGCGGCTGCCGCATGAGTCAGATCATCACACAGGAGACGGGAAAAACGGTCGTTGCTCTCTCCGGCCCCTCCCACGCGGAGGAGGTCAGCAGAGGACTTCCGACGGGCGTGGTCGCCGCCTGGGAGGACAGAGCGCTCGCCGAGCGGGTGCAGAATGTGTTTATGAGCGACTGCCTCCGCGTCTATACCTGCCCCGACGTGATCGGCGTGGAGCTGGGCGCGGCGCATAAGAACGTGATTGCCCTGTGCGCGGGTATCTGCGACGGCATGGGCTACGGCGACAATACCAAGGCACTGCTGATGACGCGCGGGCTTGCCGAGGTCGCGCGGTTGGGGCTGGCGATGGGCGCAAAGCGTGAGACGTTTGCGGGCTTGGCGGGGGTCGGCGACCTGATCGTTACCTGTACGTCGATGCACTCGCGCAACCGCCGCGCCGGTATTCTGATCGGGCAGGGCGTGGAGGTGCAGGAGGCAATGCGACAGATCGGCGCGGTCGTCGAGGGCTACTACGCGACCCATTCCGCCTATCGGCTGGCAAAGCAGCACGGTGTCGAAATGCCGATCACGGAAACGGCGTACGACCTGCTGTACAACGGTGAGCCTGCCTCTGCCGCAGTCGGACGGCTGATGCAGCGGCAAAGGACCTCGGAGACCGAGGATGCGGCGTGGGCACGGTGAGCGTATGCGGAAGAGGGAACTGCTGCGCAGCCTGAAATTTTTGCTGTTTTCAATCTCGGCGGGTATCATTCAGGCGCTGGGCTTCACGCTCTGTCACGAGCTGCTGCACCTCAGCGCGACGGTCAGCCATCTGATTGCGCTCATCCTGTCGGTGGTCTGGAACTTTACGCTCAATCGCCGCTATACCTTCCAATCCGCGAACAATATCCCCAAGGCAATGCTGCTGGTGGCGCTGTTTTACGCTGTATTTACCCCCGCTTCGGCATGGCTCACGGCATGGCTGACCGACACGATGGGCTGGAATGCCTACCTTGTCGAGGGGATCAATATGGTGCTGAATTTTGTGCTGGAATTTCTCTATGACCGCTTCGTCGTGTTCCGCTCGTCGCTGGATACGAACGAACGGGCAAAACAGAAAATAGAACGGACATAACAGCGGGACGAGCCGCATACGCTGCACTGAGGTGATGGCAATGCGGAAAACGCTGCGGCGCAATCTGCCGATGCTGACGGTGCTGCTGGCGCTGGCGGTTTTCGTCGGCGTGGCATACGGGAAGCAGGCACGGGCGCTTCCGACCGGCTCGTGGGGGCTGAGCTTCCGCGAGGAGGGAAAAGAGCCGGTCG
>URWG01000141.1 GCA_900551495.1 uncultured Eubacteriales bacterium | reverse complement strand
CGAAACCGCCGCTGAAGAAATAGGTGTTCGTCCGAACCTTGTTTGGTGGACCTTAGGGGGATCGAACCCCTGACCTCAAGATTGCGAACCTTGCGCTCTCCCAGCTGAGCTAAAGGCCCAAATTACGGGCGCGGACCGCATTTGCCGTTCCGCGGGGATTATTATAGCACATTCTTCAAAAAATGCAACAGTTTTTTCAAAAATCTCCGAAAAAATCTTATCACGGAACTTCTTCCGCGCCGCTGCGTCAAAAGAAAGACCGAACGGAAGCCTTGCGTTTCTGCGGGAAGCATGGTATGATAACCAAAAGGAGGCGGTTCAGTTGAACGACCACAACATTCCTTTCGACAATGATTTAGAAGAGGGGCAAGCCAACGACCTGCACGGCTTTGACGTCGGGGAGCCGGATGACGCCCGCCCGACGGAGGACGAAGCTCCCGTCGAGGATCTTTTCCCCGCGGACGACGAATACTATGACGGGACGGACGGCGAATATTACGACGAGGCGGACGACGAGCCGCTGTCCGAGGGCGACTACACCGAGGTCCCCCGCCCGAAGCGCAAGAAAAAGCGCTCTCTGACAGTGCGGCTCCTGCTGCTGGCGGGCAAGGGGCTTTTGGCGCTGGTACTGATCGCCGCGATCTTGGGCGGCGGACTGATCGGCTATCTGACGGTGACGGAATACTACCCCGCACACGCCGAGACAGCACAGCGCGGCGCGGTTTCCGTATCGCAGAAGCTGAGCACCCACTCGCTGCGGCTTCTGACCTTCAACACCGGCTACGGCGGTCTGGGTGAGGACGCCGATTTCTTCATGGACGGCGGCAGCGGCGTAAATCCCGAGGACGAAAAGACCGTCACCTATAATATGATGGGAATTGAGTGCATTTTGGAGGATGCCGATGCCGACGTGCTCCTCTTGCAGGAGGTAGACTCCGATTCCGCGCGCAGCTTCAACAGGAATCAGTGGCTGCAATACGAATACGATTTAGAGGACTACGAATCCCGCTACGCGCTGAACTATTCCTGCAAATACGTCCCCTATCCGATAACCTCGCCGATGGGACGGATGAATTCCGGCGTTGCGACCTTCAGCCGCTACGACATCAGCTCGGCAACGCGCTACAGTCTGCCCTGCCCGTTCACATGGCCGACCCGCGTCGCGAACCTCAAGCGCTGTCTGCTGGTGACGCGGCTGCCCATCGCCAACAGCGAGCAGGAGCTGGTCATCATCAATCTCCACCTGGAAGCCTACGACGACGGCGAGGCAAAGCAGGCGCAGACCGAGCAGCTCTTGTCACTGATGCGGGAGGAGTACGAAAAGGGCAATTTCGTGATTGCGGGCGGTGATTTTAACCAATCCTTCCCCGACACGACCGAACGCTATCCCCTCCGCGACGCGGACACCTACAAGCCCGGGCAGCTCGACTCTCTGACGGGCGACTGGCAGTATGCCTACGACGAAGGCACGGCGACCTGCCGTCTGCTGGACGCGCCGTACAGCGCCGACTCCCAGCTTTATGTGATCGACGGCTACATTGTTTCGCCCAATGTGCAGGTCGATCGTGTGGAGACGCTGGACGAGGGTTTTGTTTACAGCGACCATAATCCGGTGCTGCTGGAGGTCACGCTGCTTCCGTAAGCTTTTGTCAATACAGGCGCGGAACTTTCGGGATTTTCTGAAAAAAGTCCGAAAACTCGAAAAAACTGCTTTACTTTTTCGAAAGTTCGTGCTATCATGATACGGCTGACGATTTCGTTCGGCAATTCATTTGCTCCTCGCGCTCAGTTTAGGGAGACCGCGCCGCAGCGGGACGCCGTTTTCGACGTCTTTCGGCGCATTTCCGCCACCCCGACTTAGCCGACGGAGAATCATTTCAGAAAGGTGGAAACAACCATGATTCAGAAGGAAAAGAAAACCGCGATCATCGCCGAGTATGCGACCCATGAGGGCGACACCGGCTCCCCCGAGGTTCAGATCGCCATTCTCACCGCCCGTATCAACGAGCTGACCGAGCATCTGCGCGAGCACAAGCACGACAACCACTCCCGCCGCGGTCTGCTCATGATGGTCGGTAAGCGCCGCAGCCTGCTGGACTACCTGGCAAAGAAGGACATTAACCGTTACCGTTCTATCATTGCACGTCTGGGCATCCGTAAGTAATTTTGTGAGATAGAGGGTGACCAAATATCGGTCGCCCTCTTTTCGCGTAACCCCGTCCCCACGCACGCGGGAGCGCCGTTTAGCAGTTGAAGGTACGGCAGATTTTCCGATCACCGCAGCTTCAAGTGCTAAACCTCCCGCGGAATCATACTTTTCAGGAGGTTTCCAATGGTCACCAGAAAACAGTACCCCAATCACCATGTCTTTGAGACCGTCATCGGCGGTCGTCCCTTCACCGTCGAGACGGGCAAGGTCGCGGAGCTTGCCGATGCCGAGTGCATCTGCCGCTACGGCGACACCACCGTCCTCGTCACCGTCACCTGTTCGCCCGACCCCAAGCCCGGCATCGACTACTTCCCTCTGACCATCGAGTTCGAGGAGAGAATGTACGCCGTCGGTCGTATTCCCGGCAGCTTTAACCGCCGCGAGGGTAAGCCCTCCGAGCGCGGCATCCTCAACAGCCGTATCATCGACCGTCCGATGCGCCCGCTGTTCGACGACGAGCTGAGAAACGACGTCGTCGTCACCTGCACCGTCCTGTCCAACGACTACGACAACCCCGTTGAGATCGTCGCCTCCCTCGGCGCGTCCATCGCCATCGCCTCCTCTGACGTTCCCTGGAACGGACCGGTCGCCACGACCAACGTCTGCCACCTGAACGGCGAGTATATCATCAACCCCTCCACCGAGCAGCGCAACGCGTCGGACTGCTTCGTGTGCATCTCCTCCACCTTTGAGAAGGTCGTCATGATCGAGACAGAGGCAAAGGAAGCCCCCGAAGCCATCGTCTATGAGGCGATCCGCATTGCCCATGAGACGAACATGGAGGTCGTGAAGTTCATCAACGAGATCGTCGCCACCATCGGCAAGCCGAAGTTCACCTTTGAAAAGGCTGCCGTCAACCACGAGCTGCTCGACGACCTGTGCGCTTACGGCATGGATCAGATCGAGCACGCCCTCGACACCGACGACAAGAACATCCGCGAGGAGCGCCTGACCGCTGCACGCCGCGACTTCGCCGAGAAATTCGCCGAAAAGTACGAGGATTTCGACATCAACATCGACGTCTGCCTGTACAAGATGCAGAAGAAGGTCGTCAAGAAATGGCTCCTCGCCGGCAAGCGCGTTGACGGTCGCGGCATGGACGAGATTCGTCCGCTCGATGCCGAGGTCGGCGTTCTGCCCCGTGTCCACGGCTCCGGTCTGTTCGCCAGAGGTCAGACGCAGGTCCTTTCCATCTGCACGCTGAACACCCTCTCCGCCGCGCAGAAGCTGGACACCATCTATCAGGAGGACACCAAACGCTATATCCACCACTACAACTTCCCGTCCTTCTCCACCGGCGAAGCCCGTGCCGCCCGTTCCACCTCCCGCCGCGAGATCGGTCACGGCTCTTTGGCGGAAAAGGCGCTGCTGCCCGTCATCCCCAGCGTTGAAGAGTTCCCCTACGCCATCCGCGTCGTGTCCGAGGTCCTGTCCTCCAACGGTTCGACCTCGCAAGGCTCTATCTGCGGCTCCACGCTCGCACTGATGGATGCAGGCGTTCCCATCAAGCGCCCCGTCGCGGGCATCTCCTGCGGTCTGATCTCCGATCAGGAGACCGGCGAGTGGAGAACCTTCACCGACATTCAGGGCGTTGAGGACTTCCACGGCGAGATGGACTTCAAGGTCGCCGGTACGACTGAGGGCATTACCGCCATTCAGATGGACCTGAAGAACAAGGGTCTGACGATGGAAATCATTGCCGACGCGCTTGAGCGCTGCCGCAAGGCTCGTCTTGAGATTCTCAACGAGGTCATGCTCCCCTGCATCTCCGAGCCGCGTCCCGAGGTCTCCGACTTTGCCCCGAAGATGATCTCCATGAAGATCTCCGTCGATAAGATCCGTGAGGTCATCGGCTCCGGCGGCAAGACCATTCAGAAGATCTGCGCCGACACTGGCGCCAAGGTTGACATCGACGACGACGGCAACGTCTTTATCGCAGCGGTCGATCCCGCCGCGGGCTACGCCGCCAAGAAGATGATCGACGACATCTGCTTCGTTCCCGAGGTCGGCGCTCTGTACTACGGCAAGGTCGTTCGTATCCTGCCGATCGGCGCATTCGTTGAGATCGCCCCGGGTCACGACGGCATGGTGCATATCTCCAAGCTGGAAAACCGCCGCGTCGAAAAGGTCGAGGATGTGCTCAACATCGGCGATATGACGTGGGTCAAGTTCATGGGCTTCGACGAGAAGGGCCGCGCCAACTTCAGCCGCAAGGACGCGCTGAAGGAGCTGGCAGAGTCCGAGAAGTAATTATTATATAGTATAAAGCGCCGATGCAGAGCTTCTGCATCGGCGCTCAGACTGTCAAAAAGTACCAAGTCTGTCATTGCGAGACCCTGAAAGGGTCGTGGCAATCTCGCGGAATTGTTTTGAAATTTTGTAACATTTTGGCGAATTCGGAACATTTCGCATGAGATTCCCACGTCGCTTCGCTCCTCGGAATGACATA
>URWG01000140.1 GCA_900551495.1 uncultured Eubacteriales bacterium | reverse complement strand
CGTCACTGTGAAGCTCGTCGGCGAGGTATCCGAGGTGTCGAACAAGGCGGGCTATAAGGCCGTCTATTTCACGGTGAAGGATCAGAAGGCATCGCTTCCCTGTATGATGTGGCTCAATCGCTACCGGGCATGTGGAGTCGAGCTCGATGTCGGCGCGCTTGTCGAGCTGACGGGGCGGTTCACCCTCTACGCGCCGAAGGGTCGCATGAACTTCGACGTGTTCTCGGTAAGCTTGGCGGGCGAGGGGAACTTGCGTATGCAGGTTGCGAACCTCGCGCGCAAGCTTTATGTGGAAGGTCTCACCGACGAGGCGCGAAAGCGTCCCGTTCCTGCAAATATCCAGGTTGTAGGCCTTGTTACCTCGCCTCGTGGAGACGCAGTGCACGATGTCTTGCGAACGCTTCGCCGTCGCTGGCCGCTTGCGAGGGTTCTCGTCGCGGGTGTACCTGTCGAAGGTGCGCGTGCGCCGCAGGAGCGTGACCACTTCCTCATCGGCGTTATAATACCGCACGCGCTCAAGAAACGCCCGGTCGACCCAGCCGGTGTCGTTCCAATAGCAATCGTACATCGCGTCATAGCGCCCGGCAAAATCCAGCAGACGCAGGCAGGTATCCAGCGGAAGCTCGGCACGCAGGAGCGTCTCCCCCGTTCGGATGTTCGAGATCTTCGCGCCGTTGATCGTAATGGCATAGAGTAGAAACGGCAGCGACATCACCTGCTCCGGGATCGCGCGCAGCGCGCGCCCCGTCGCCGGAACGATCACATGTCCCTGCTCGGCCGCAAGCGACAGCGCGGCAAAATTTTGCGCCGAGACGGCTTTGTCGCTGTTGAGCAGCGTTCCATCCAGATCCAGAGCAATCAGTTTCATAGGCACCTCCTGAAAACAAAAAAACCTGCGTTCTGAGAACACAGGTTTTTGTGGTGGAGACTAATGGGCTCGAACCATCGACCTCATGCGTGTGAAGCATGCGCTCTAACCAGCTGAGCTAAGCCTCCATAAGTGGTGACCCGTACGGGACTCGAACCCATGTTACCGCCGTGAAAGGGCGGTGTCTTAACCACTTGACCAACGGGCCTGGTAGCGGCAATCTGATTCGAACAGATGACAACACGGGTATGAACCGGGTGCTCTACCAACTGAGCTATGCCGCCGTTTTTTCAATTTTCCGCGAAACGCATGGTGATTATATAGAATCCGCTGCGGTTTGTCAAGCCTTTTTCCGATAATTCCCGAAAAAAATTCATGTTTGGAATTCCCGCAATGCGTTCATACTTGTTTCATACAAAGAGAAACGACAATAAAGGAGTGATCGGATTGCAAGCTAAGGCATACAAAATCTGGAAGGAATCGGTGGTTTTTTACATCGGCGGAATGTTCTACTGTCTTGTGGAGCTGCTTTGGCGCGGCTGGACGCACGGCAGTATGTTCCTGCTCGGGGCACTGTGCTTCTATGTCGTCGGCGGGATGGACCGATACTGGCACGCGCCCGTGGTGGTGCAGATGGCGGTCGGTGCGCTGATCGTCACGTTTTTTGAATTTTGGACGGGCGTTCTGGTCAATATGGTGCTGCACATGAACGTGTGGACGTATTCCCATCTGCCGTTCAACCTGCTGGGGCAGATCTGTCTGCCGTTCACACTGCTATGGTTCCCGCTGTGCGGCATCGGTATTCTGTTTGAAAATTTATTGCGGCACCGGCTATTCGGAGAGCCTGTGCCGCAATACAGATGGGTTATTTAACGACTTCCCTGCCGCAGGGGAACAGAAGCTGCATACTGCTGACTGCGAGGGAGAGCAGCAGCGAGCCGTTGACCAGTATCTCGTCCGCCGCGCCGTGAACAAAGGTGTCGGCGACGGTAATGCCGCAAAAGACCACGGCGTTCAGACACCAAAACAGGCTCATGCGGCGCTTGCCGCGGTCAAAGCAGAAGCCTGCAAGCTGGAAGAAGCTGAGCATACAGCAGATCGCCGCGAGTAGCTGGAAGCAATAGTCGTGAACGGACGGGTCGGTATTCCACTCCTGGAAATTCACAATCAGCCGCACGACAAGGTAGATGCTCCCGATCATATACAGCAGCGCCGAGGGCTTCCTTCCGCGCAGACGCAGCACGGCAAAGGCGCCGATGCAGATCGCGGAGAGCAGACCGAGCGGTGCAAGAATTGCCGACAGCGCCTCGGAAACGGCAGGCGACTGCGTGGCAAGGGCGGTCGTCGGCTCGCGTCCTTGAATCCACAGCAGGAGGTTGCCGCAGATCAGCCCGACGGCAGCGACGAGCTGGAGCGCATTGGGCAGTACGGCTTCGGTAAAGTAGGGGCTGAGCTGCGGACTGCGCTTGAGCGGAAGCAGGAGCGCGATCAGTGCCGCGATCAGAAGCAGTGTCAGGACCGTCAGAACGATATGCAGAAAGCTGCCAGGTGCAAGGCTTCCGTCGGGCAGCAGCTCAACGGCAAGCTGAACGCGGCGGACAAGGAAACCGATCAGCGCTCCCAGCAGGGTTATCACTGCCGGAAGAATTTGGGGCAGACGGGATTTTTTCATAGCAGAAGCGACCTCCGATCAAGCAGCGCGGCATTTTTGTGAGCTACATTATATCACGTCGTGCGGAAAAAAGACAGAGCGAACGGAAAATTTTTCTCAAACGGGCGAAAAAGCATTAAAAAGTTAAAAAAAGCCCTTGCATTTCGAAATTCAAAGTGCTATAATGCAATTAATCAATAGTAAATCTTACTAAAGAGAGGGGGCATCCCCTCTCTTTTCTCTTGATTATTTTGAGGGGGTGTCGGATATGAAGATCACCGAGCAGGTTCGGCAGTTTGCCGAGCCGCTAGTCGAGGCGAACGGATGCAGCCTTTGGGATGTGGAATACGTCCGCGAGGGCGGCGAATGGTTCCTCCGGCTGTACATTGACAAGGAGGGCGGCGTGGACATCAACGACTGCGAGGCGGTGTCGCGTGCGGTCGATCCCGTGCTGGACGAGAAGGACCCGATCCCCGAGAGCTACCGTTTTGAGGTTTGCTCCGCCGGCTTGGAGCGTGTGCTCAAGCGCCCGAGCGACTTTGAACGCTTTATGGGCTCGCCCGTGCAGGTCCGTTTGTATCGCCCCCGCGACGGGCAGAAGGAATTTGCAGGAACGCTCATCGGCTACGACGACGGCAGAGTGACCGTCACCGTCGGCGGCAGAGCGCTTACATTTGACAAACCCGAGGTCGCGCTCGTGCGGCTTCGCGTAGAATTCTGAGGAGGATAACATGAACGCTGAAATTTTTGCTGCGCTGAGACAACTGGAAAAAGAACGCGGCATCCCCGTAGACTACATGGTGGAGCGCATCACGCAGGCGCTCGTCGCCGCCTATAAGAAGGACAGAGACGGCTATACCGACAACGTGTATGTCGAGCTGAACGAAAACGAGATGCGGATGTACGCGCAGAAGGAGGTCGTTGACGAGGTCATCACCCCCTCGACCGAGATCACGCTCGATGCCGCGCGGAAGCTGGAAAAGAATGCCGTGATCGGCGATCTGGTCCACGTCCCCATCGAGACGAAGGCGTTCGGCCGTATTGCGGCGCAGACGGCGAAGCAGGTCATCATTCAGGGCATCCGCGAGGCGGAGCGCGGCATGGTGTTCGAAAGCTTCTCCTCAAAGGAGCATGAGATCCTCACCGGCACGGTCCACCGCATCGAAAACGGCGGCGACATGATCGTCCGTGTCGGTCAGGGCACCGACCGTACCGACGCGCTGCTTGCCGTCGGCGAACAGGTCCGCTCGGAGCACTTTGTCGAGGGCGACCTCATCCGCGTCTATGTCGTGGAGGTCCGCCGCAGCAACCGCGGTCCGCAGGTCATGGTTTCCCGCACCCATCCCGCGCTGGTAAAGCGCCTGTTCGAGCTGGAGGTGCCGGAGATCGAGTCCGGCGCGGTGGAGATCCGCTCCATCGCCCGGGAGCCGGGCAGCCGCACGAAGCTGGCGGTCTATGCCGCAGAGGAAAACATCGACCCTGTCGGCGCCTGCGTCGGTACACGCGGTGCCCGTGTCAACGCGGTTGTTGAAGAATTACAGGGCGAGAAGATGGATATTGTCGTATGGTCGGAGGATATTTGCGCGTTTGTCGCTTCCGCGCTGTCTCCTGCGGATGTGATTTCCGTGACGCAGCTTCCGGGGCAGAAGGCTTGCCGCGTGATCGTTCCGGACGACCAGCTTTCCCTTGCCATCGGCAAGGAGGGACAGAACGCCCGTCTCGCCGCTCGGCTGACCGGCTGCAAGATCGACATCAAGCCCGCTTCGCAGGCAGAGGAGCCTGTGCAGGCGGAGGAATAAACCCGATTTCAATCGGGAACACACGGAAGGAGGGAACACCGTGCCGAAGAAAATACCCCTGCGGCAGTGCCTCGGCTGTCGGGAAATGAAGCCGAAGAAGGAGCTGATCCGCGTGGTCCGCAGCCCCGAGGGGACCGTTTCGGTCGATTTGCGCGGCAAGGCGTCCGGTCGGGGCGCATATGTCTGTCCCGATGCGGAGTGTCTGAAGCGCGCGGTCAAATCCAAGGCGCTTTCCCGCGCACTGGAAGCGGAGATCCCTCCGGAGATTTACGAGGAGCTGCTCAGGCAGATGGAGGTGCAGACGGATGGAGCTGGATAGGAGCCTCGGCTTGCTGGCAATCTCCCGCAAGGGCGGGAATCTGGTGCTCGGCGAGGAGCCGGTCGCCGCGGCAACGAGAGCGAAGAAGGCGCGGCTGGTGCTGCTGGCGTCGGATGCCGGCGGGCACACCGTTCGGCGGGCGAAGAGCTT
>URWG01000139.1 GCA_900551495.1 uncultured Eubacteriales bacterium | reverse complement strand
CGCGAGCCGTGTTCGCGACCTGTTCCAGGAGGCATCCAAGGTTGCTCCCGCGATCATCTTTATCGATGAGATCGACGCGATCGGACGCAGCCGCGACAGTCGCTTCGGCGGCAATGACGAGCGGGAGCAGACGCTCAATCAGCTCCTTGCGGAGATCGACGGCTTCGACTCATCCAAGGGCGTGGTCATCCTTGCCGCGACGAACCGCCCCGAAATTTTGGACAAGGCGCTGCTGCGCGCGGGACGTTTTGACCGCCGGATTATCGTTGACCGCCCCAATTTGGAGGGACGCTATCAGACGCTCGTGGTCCACACCCGCAATATCCGCCTTTCCGAGGACGTCGATCTGAAGAAGATCGCACAGGCGACGGCGGGCGCGGTCGGCGCGGACCTTGCAAACCTTGTCAACGAGGCGGCGCTGCGCGCCGTTCGCATGGGACGGCAGACGGTCAATCAACAGGATCTGCTGACCTCCTTTGAGGTTGTTATCGCGGGCACGGAGAAGAAGGGCACCGTCCTGACGGACATCGAAAAGCGCATTGTCGCCTATCACGAGGTCGGTCACGCGCTGGTCGCCGCGCTGAAAAAGCACGCGCAGCCCGTCTCCAAGATCACCATTGTCCCGCATACCTCCGGCGCACTGGGCTATACGATGCAGATGCCGGAGGAGGAGAAGTTCCTGAATTCCAAGGAGGAGCTGCTCATTCAACTGCAAACGCTGCTGGGCGGACGCGCCGCAGAGCAGACCGTGTTCGGCATTCAGACAACCGGCGCTTCAAACGACATTGAGAGGGCGACGGAGCTGGCACGGAGGATGGTCACACAGTTCGGCATGAGCGAGAAGATCGGACTGATGGCGCTCAGCACGACGAGCAACGAGTATCTTGAGGGACAGGCGTATATGGACTGCGCGCAGACCACCGCCGCCGATGCCGACAGTGAGGTTCGGCTTTTGCTTCAGCAGAGCTATGAAGCGGCAAAGCAGGTGCTTTCCGAGCACCGTGCGCTGCTGGACGAGATCGCCCTGTACCTGCTGCAAAAGGAGACGATTACCGGCGACGAGCTGATGACCTATGTCAATGCAGAGAACCGTCGGCTTGCCGAGGGAGAAACGGAGGAGAAGCAATGAGCTGGCAAGAGATTGTAAGCTTTTTTGGCTCGCTGACATTAAAGCGTCTGATTCCCGCGATTCTGATCGCGGGGGTCGGCATTGTACTGGTGCAGCTTTTGGTAAAGCTCTTTGACCGAGGCTTGCAGCACTCAAAGCTCGATCGGACGATGTTCGACCTGCTGCGGACGGTAATGCGCGTGCTTCTGTACGCCATCGTAGTGCTCATCGCGCTGAGCAGTCTCGGTGTGGATGTGACCTCGCTGGTGGCGCTTTTGAGCGTGCTTTCTCTCGCAATTTCACTGGCGGTTCAAAACGCACTGGCAAATTTCTTCGGCAGCATCACGCTCTTGGCGACCCACCCCTTCCGCGTCGGCGATTATATTGAGGTCGGCGCGGACAGCGGCACGGTCGAGGAGATCGGCATGAGCTACACCAAGATCATGACCGCCGACGGCAAGCGCATCTATATCCCCAACAGCGACGCAGCATCCGCCCGTATCTGCAACTATACCGCCGAGGGAAAGCGTCGGGTCGATCTGATCATCGGCGCCTCCTACGACGATGACATGACGCTGGTCAAGAACACGCTGCTTGCCGTCGTGCCGCAGGAAAAGCTCCTGCCCGACACGGCGCCCGAGGTCTACGTCAACGGCTACAAGGACAGCAGCGTGGAGTACATTCTGAAATTTTGGGTCAGGGATACGGACTATTGGGACGTGTTTTACGCCGCGACGGAGGCGATCAAGCGCGAATTCGACCGCGTGGGTATCAGCATTCCGTATCCGCAGGTGACGGTCCGCGCAGAAAAAAGCTGACCTTACAAAACCGTAAGACGAACGGGAGGAAATGTAAGCCGATTCGATGGCGGACATTTCCTCCCGTGTGTTATGATTGCCCCGACAATAGGAGGTATTAGCATGAGTTTACTGGAAGTACAAAACGTACAGAAGATTTATACCACCCGTTTCGGGGGCAGCAGCGTTGAGGCGCTGCACGATGTGAATTTCGCCGTGGAGGAGGGCGAATACGTTGCCATCATGGGCGAATCCGGCTCGGGCAAGACGACGCTTCTGAACATCCTTGCCGCGCTGGACAAGCCGACGCAGGGCACGGTCCTGCTCGACGGAAAGGATTTTTCCGCGCAGAAGGAGCAGGCGCTCTCCGCCTTCCGCCGCGACCATTTGGGCTTTGTGTTTCAGGAGTTCAACCTGCTGGATACGTTCAATATCGGGGACAATATCTGTCTGCCGCTGGTGCTGGCGGGGGAGAGCTGGCGCGAGATGGAGCCGCGTCTGCAAGCGGTGGCATCCGAGCTCGGCATTGCAGACCTGCTGAAAAAGTATCCCTATGAGATTTCCGGCGGACAGAAGCAGCGGGCAGCGGCGGCAAGAGCGCTGATTACCCGTCCGCGGCTGATCTTGGCGGACGAGCCGACCGGTGCGCTCGATTCGCGCTCGACCGACGAGCTGCTGCGGCTGTTTTCGGAGGTCAACGCGAACGGGCAGACGATCCTGATGGTCACGCACTCCGTCAAGGCGGCGAGCCATGCGGGACGGGTGCTGTTCATCAAGGACGGCGAGGTCTTCCACCAAATCTATCGCGGCGGCTGCACGGACGATCAATTCTATCAAAAGATTGCCGACACGCTGACGCTGCTTGCGACGGGCGGTGAAGCAAAATGAGATTTTACGCACGGCTCGCGGTTGCGGGAATCCGAAAGAATAAACGGCTGTATGTGCCGTTCCTGCTGACCTGCATCGGCATGGTGCTGATGTTTTTCCTGATCTCATTTCTCTGCTATGACCCGCTGCTGTCGGAGATGCGCGGCGGCACGAGCCTCGGCATTATTCTTCGGCTGGCTCAGTTTGTGATCGCGGTCTTTGCACTGATCTTCCTGTTTTACACGAATTCCTTCTTAATGCGGCGGCGAAATCGCGAATTCGGTCTTTATAACGTGCTCGGCATGAGCAAGCGGAATATTGCACGGCTGCTGGTATGGGAGACACTGTTCATTTTTGCCCTGTCGCTCCTGATCGGTACGGCGCTCGGCGTGGTCTTGTCGAAGGTTGCCGAGCTGGGGCTGATGAAGCTCCTTCGGCAGACGGCGGTGCTGACCTTTGCAATGTCGGTTGAGCCGTTTTTGTGGACGGTCGGTATTTTTGCGGAGATCTTCCTGCTGCTCTTGGGGAAAGCTCTGCTGCAGCTTTGGAGGACGGACACGCTGAAGCTGCTGCACAGTGAAAATCTCGGCGAGCGTCCGCCGAAGGCGAATTGGGTCGGCGCGCTGCTCGGCGCGGTGCTGCTCGGCGCTGCGTATTGGCTGGCGGTCAGCATTGAGGAGCCGATCACGGCAATCGCTTGGTTTTTTGTCGCGGTCATTATGGTCATCGCGGCGACCTATTTTCTGCTCATTTCCGGCTCGGTCGTGCTGTGCCGTATTTTGCAGCGGAACAAGCGGTATTACTATCAGCCGAACCATTTCGTCTCCGTTTCGTCGATGACCTACCGCATGAAGCGCAACGGCGCGGGCTTGGCGTCGATCTGTATCCTCAGCACGATGGTGCTGGTCATGATCTCCTCGACGGCGAGCCTTTACATCGGCGCGGAGGATATGATCTCCGACCTCTACGGCAAGGATATTACGGCGTCGTTCATTCTGCCGGAGCCGAAAAGCTATGACGCAGAGATTTTTCATGACTTGAGAGATACGCTCCTTGATGCCTATGCCGATCAGAAGCCGGAAAGCGTGGTGAGCTATCGCTATTTCTCGCTCAGGCTTCCGCGTGACGGTGAGGTATTCGGCGAAAACGGGAAAAAGGAATGGATCACCTTCCTGCCGCTTGAGGACTACAACGCCCTCCTCGGTACACAGATCAGACTCGAGGCGGACGAGGTGCTGGCGGACCGCTCGCTCGATGCGGAAACATTGTATATCGGCGAGCTCACGCCCCTGCACGTCATGGGCGCGACGGGTGAGCTGCCGACGCTCGACAGTGACCGCTTTATCGGCGGCGCCTGCGTCGTTTTGGGCGACTACGACAGCTTTACCGATACGCTTTGGAAGGCGATAAAAAACGGGGACATCTCCTGTACCGTCGACGAAGCCCACTGGGAGATCGGCTTTGACCTTGCCGCGCCGAAAGAGGGCTTCGGGGAGGATACGCGACCGCTGCAGGAGATTTTGTCGAATTACGACGAGCGCTGCTGGGCAGGCTATACCTATTGCAGCCTTGCTTCAACCAGACTGGACTTTTACTCGGCATACGGCGGACTGTTCTTCATCGGTATTCTGCTGAGTATCGTGTTTATCCTTGCGGCGGTACTCATCATCTATTATAAGCAGGTCTCCGAGGGCTACGAGGACCAAATGCGGTTTGCCGTCATGCAGAAGGTCGGCATGAGCAAGCGCCTGATCCGCAAGAGCATCAATTCGCAGATCCTCTTGGTGTTCTTCCTGCCGCTGCTGCTGGCGGGGCTGCACCTTGCCTTTGCATTCCCGCTGGTTTGGAGAGTTTTGCAGCTCTTTGAACTGTCAAATCTGAAGCTGCTGATCTTTGTGACGCTCGGCGCTTACCTCGTGTTTGCGCTGCTGTATACCTTGGTCTACCGCCTGACGTCGAATGCGTATTTCGGTATCGTCAGCGGGTCGAAGAATACATGAGACGGGCGAAAACGCTGCTCTCGCGCCTCGCCGGCGG
>URWG01000138.1 GCA_900551495.1 uncultured Eubacteriales bacterium | reverse complement strand
CGCCTTTGGCGCTATAAAAAGCTTTTCAAGCTTTTTAACAGATTCTAGTATAAAATATTCGGTGCCGGTCGTATTCGATCGGCACTTTTTTCGGGAATTTCCGACTTGACAGCGCCGATAGAATGATGATATACTTTTTCTGATAAAGTTAACCCAAGCTAACTCGGAGGCACTATGACACTGAAAGATTTACCGGTCGGACAGAGCGGGCTGATTACCGCGGTCGGCGGCGAGGGCGTGCTGCGCTGCCGCCTGCTGGACATGGGGCTGATCCCCAACACAAAGATCACCGTGCAGAAGATCGCGCCGATGGGCGACCCGATGGAGATCCGTCTGCGCGGCTATGAGCTGACCCTGCGGCTGGAGGATGCGGCACGGATCGAAATTCTGCCGGAGGTGAAGCAGGGATGATGTTTGCACTGGTGGGCAACCAAAACTGCGGCAAGACCACCCTGTTTAACCAGTTGACCGGCGCAAATCAGCACGTCGGCAACTTCCCCGGCGTAACCGTAGACAGTAAGACAGGCGTTCTGCGCGGCAAAAAGGACTGCGAGGTCGCCGATCTGCCCGGCATTTACTCGCTGCGCCCCTACACCGCCGAGGAGGTCGTGACGCGCGATTTCATTCTCAACCGCCACCCCGACGGGATCATCAACATCGTCGATGCGACGAATATTGAGCGCAACCTCTACCTGACGCTCCAGCTTTTGGAGATGCAGCTGCCGATGGTGCTGGCGCTGAACATGATGGACGAAGTACGCGGCAACGGCGGGACAATCGACATCAACCGCATGAGCGAGGAGCTGGGAATTCCCGTCGTGCCGATCGTTGCGGCAAAAAACGAGGGCATCGACGAGCTGATTGAGCTGGCGGTGCAGACCGCGCGGACAAAGCGGCTGCCGAAGCGCGTGGACTTCTGCGACGACGGTCCGGTCCACCGCTGCATCCACGCCGTGTCCCACCTGATTGAGGACCACGCCCGCAACGCCGGCATCTCCCGCCGCTTTGCCGCGACGAAAATGATTGAGGGCGACGAGGACATCATCAGCCGCCTGAGCATCGACCAAAACGAGCGCGAGCTGCTGGAGCACAGCATCGTGCAGATGGAGGACGAGGGCGGCTTGGACCGCAACGCCGCGATCGCCTCGATGCGCTACGACTACATCGAGCGGCTCTGCGACAAAACGGTCGTCAAATGCCACGAAAGCAAGGAGCACCTGCGTTCGGTGCGCATCGACCGTGTGCTGACAAACAAGTACGCCGCGCTTCCTGTCTTTCTCGGCATTATGCTGCTGATCTTTTGGCTGACCTTTGATGTGGTCGGCGCGTTTTTGCAGGATGCGCTCGCGCTGGGAATCGGCAAGCTCAGCGCCCTTGCGGATGCCGGACTGACGTCCTACGGCATCAACCCCGTCATACATAGTCTGGTGATCGACGGTATTTTCGCGGGCGTCGGCAGTGTGGTGAGCTTCCTGCCGATCATCGTGGTCATGTTTTTCTTCCTGTCCTTCTTAGAGGACACGGGCTACATGGCGCGCGTCGCCTTCGTGATGGATAAGCTGCTGCGGCGGATCGGGCTGTCGGGACGGAGCTTTGTACCGATGCTCATCGGCTTCGGCTGCACCGTTCCCGCGGTGATGGCGACGCGGACGCTTCCCTCCGCCCGCGACCGCCGATTGACCATTCTGCTGACGCCGTTTATGTCCTGCTCGGCAAAAATCCCGATCTACGCGGTCTTTTCGGCGGCATTTTTCCCCCGATATGCGGCGCTGACGATGGGAATTCTGTATTTCGGCGGGATGCTGCTGGGCGTTTTGGTTTCGCTGCTACTGAACAAAACGGTGTTCCGCGGCAACCCCGTGCCGTTTGTTATGGAGCTGCCGAACTACCGTATGCCGTCGGCAAAGAGCGTGGCAATGCTCCTGTGGGACAAGGCGAAGGACTTTTTGCAGCGCGCGTTTACCGTCATTTTCGTCGCAACGCTGGTGATCTGGTTCTTGGAATCGTTCGACGCACGGCTGAATTTCGTGGCGGACAGCGCCGACAGTCTCCTTGCCGCGATCGGCAGATTCCTCGTGCCGATCTTCCGACCGCTCGGCTTCACCGATTGGCGCGTTTCCACCGCGCTCATCACCGGCTTTACGGCGAAGGAAGCCGTCGTCAGCACGCTCGGCATCCTCCTGCATACGGATGATCTCGCGCTCGGTCTGCCCGCGCTGTTCTCCACCGCCTCGGCGATCAGCTTCTTGACCTTTACACTGCTCTACACCCCGTGCGTCGCGGCGACTGCCGCCATCGGCCGTGAGCTGGGCGGGCGTTGGCGCGGTGCCTGTGTTGCCGTGTTCCAGTGCCTGATCGCGTGGGTCGCTGCGCTGGCGATCTATCAGGGCGTGAGTTTACTGCTGTGAATTGGCTTGAAATCCTGATCGTTGCGCTCGTCGTGCTTTGGCTTGCGGGAACGGCGGTGTTCCTCCTGCGGCACAAGGGCAAGCGCTGCAACGGCTGCTGCGCGGGCTGTGCGCACCGATGCAATATGGAAAAAGAAACGTCGGACGGTCATTGACCGCCCGACATTTTTTGGCATTCAGGGCTTGTGCGGCGAGCGTCCGCCGCCTTCGCAAACACCCCACTCCGGCAGCGGCAGGCGCTGCATTGCGCCGAACACGCGGTCCTTGAGGTCCGGATAGGTCTTTTGCAGCTGCATAATGAGCCGCTTGATCTCCTCGCGCTTGGTGTGCTTGTCCGCAGGGCAGACGTTATGTACCACCGGAAGCTGCTCCCGCTCGACGAAGTTGCGGATCATCCCCTCGGTCAGATAGAGCATCGGGCGGATCTGCGTCACTCCCGTGCGGTCAAGATACGTCACCGGCTGGAAGCAGCTCAGCCGCCCCTCAAAGATCAGGCTCATCAGAAACGTCTCCACCGCGTCGTCATAGTGATGCCCCAGCGCGACCTTGTGAAAGCCCTGCGTCAAAAGCGCCTGATTCAGCGCCCCGCGCCGCATTTTGGCGCACATGGAGCAGGGATTTTTCTCCTTGCGGTAATCGAAAATGATCGGTCCGATCTCGGTCTTGACCGTGTGATACGGCACCTTCAGTCGCTCGCACAGCGCCTCGACGGGCGAAAAATCCATCCCCGGCAGCCCCATATCAATCGTGATCGCCGTCAGCTCAAACGGCTCGGGATAATATTCCCGCAGCGCCGCCAGCAGATACAGCAGCGTCACGGAATCCTTGCCGCCGGAAACGCCCACGGCGATTCTGTCCTTCGGTGCGATCATTTGATAATCTGCGGTGCAGCGGCGCACCAGTCCCATCATTCGTTGCATAAAAGTCACCAACCTTGCTGAATTGCAGTGGAAGAATTCAAGAGAAAACGAGAGAAAAACAGAGAATTCGAGAGTTCTTCCGACGCAAAATAAAATTCTCGAAAAATGTGCTTGACATTCGTTTTTTTCCGTGGTATAAATACTCTCGCGCGATTATTGTACGCACAAATTGTCTGTTTGTCAAAATAAAAATATGATATTATACGGAGGAACCATCCATGTCCACTACCCTGGTCAGAAAAGAAGATGTGCAGCGCAAGTGGTACGTTCTGGATGCAGCGGATAAGCCCCTGGGCCGTACCGCTGTCATCGCTGCGAACATCCTGCGCGGCAAGGTAAAGCCCGACTTCACCCCCAACGTTGACTGCGGCGACTACGTTATCATCATCAATGCAGATAAGGCAGTCCTCACCGGCAGAAAGCTCGATCAGAAGTTCTATCGCCGTCACTCCGGTTGGATCGGCGGTCTGAAGGAAGTAAAGTATAAGACCCTCATGGCAGAGCGCCCCGAGTTCGCAATGGAGCTTGCTGTTAAGGGAATGCTTCCCAAGAACACCCTCGGCAGAACTGCCATCAACCGTCTGAAGGTCTTCAAGGGCGCTGAGCATCCCCATGCCGCTCAGAAGCCCGAAGCCTGGACGCAGGACTAATTCAGGAGGTAACAGACTATGTACGAGAGCAAGAGACAGTATCAGTACGGCACCGGCAGACGGAAGTCCTCCGTTGCCCGCGTCCGCGTCTATGAGAACGGCACCGGCTCCATCATCATCAACGGTCGTGAGATCGACGACTACTTTGGTCTGGACACTCTGAAGCTGATCGTCCGTCAGCCGCTGGTCGCCACCGACATGGTCGGCAAGGTTGACATCATCTGCACCGTCAAGGGCGGCGGCGTCACCGGTCAGGCGGGCGCGATCCGTCACGGCATCTCCCGCGCCCTCCTCGGCGTCAATGCGGAATACCGCGCAACCCTCAAGGCTGCCGGCTTCCTGACCCGTGACCCGAGAATGAAGGAACGCAAGAAGTACGGTCTGAAGGCCGCCCGTCGCGCTCCGCAGTTCAGCAAGCGCTGATCGAGACTTCAAAATGCCCAAAAACCCCGGAACCATGCGGTTTTCCGGGGTTTTTCTTTTTTGATTCCGCTGTTCCTCTTTGAGGAGATTTGATGCGCTCTATCCCATTTTTAATGGGTTAACCATAGGGGAAAACCTGGTTTGGAGCGATGAATGGGTTAAAAAATAGGGGAAAATCTCCCTCCATTCTGCCCCTTTAAGGCGCACATCTAGAGGCAATTTTTTCCTCCCGGTATCTTTGTTTTGCTTTGAATCCTTTTGGCGAAGTTTATTCCCGTTTATACCATATACGGATGGTTGAGGCCCAGTTACCCATTGCGGTAGCTGGGCCTTTTTTGTTTTCCGATATTCCAATGATGAATGCTCGAAGGAGAAGCCCGTGAAAAAATTTTTTAGAAATTTCTCCAGAGGCTTAATTTTTGCACTTTCCCGTGATCTACCACTTGAGGGGCAAAAACCTCTCACCTGTTCCTTGACAACCGAATACACATTCAACAGGTACATTCCTGATCGGGGGCGAAGGCCCCAGCCGAAT
>URWG01000137.1 GCA_900551495.1 uncultured Eubacteriales bacterium | reverse complement strand
GTCTGTCATTGCGAGGGTGCTTGCACCCGTGGCAATCTCGCAGAATTATTTCGAAATTCCGATAAACTTCGGCGAATCCGAAACATTTCACATGAGATTCCCATGTCGGGCTTCGCCCTTCTCGGAATGACAACGGAGTCTTTTGACAAGCTAAAACGCTTGGGGCAGGAGTTTTCTCCCGCCCCAAGCGTTTATAATTTCAATCAAAAAAGCTGCTTTCCGCAGACGAACTTTGCCGCGATCTGGCGGTCGTCCGAAAGATAGAGCGCACGCTCCAGTCTTGCCCGCAGCGGCAGCTCCTGCGGATGGTCCAAAGCGCTGTCGTCAAGGACAATCGCATCAAACGCAAAGCCCTCCTCAAAGCTGCCGACCTTGCCGAAGAACTCTCCGCCGCCGCGCGTCGCGATATAAAACGCCTGATCGACGGAGAGCGCCTTGACCGACTGGTCAAGCAGCCGCCAGCGAAGCTTAGACGAACGGATCGCCGCGCCGATGGAGGCAAAGAGGTTTTCCGTCTCGCCGCCCGCCACGTCGGAAGCCAGCGCAACATGCAGTCCCCGCTCCAAATATTTCGCCACCGGCGCGACACCGGAGGAGAGATTCGCGTTGGAGAGCGGCGAATGGGCGATAAACACGCCGTTTTTCTTCATCAGCTCCAGCTCGCGCTCGTCGGAATGGACACAGTGCGCCATAATGCACTTATGGTCGCCGCCGAATAGTCCGAAGCGGTCATAGGCGTCGCCGTAGAACGCCGAGCTCGGGCAAAGCTCCTGCACCCACGCGATCTCGCCGAAATTCTCGGACAGATGGCTCTGCACGGGCAGGTCGTATTTCTCGACCAAGCCGCGCAGACCGCGCATCAGTTCATCCGTACACGACGGGATAAAGCGCGGCGTCAGAATGGGCTTGGTGTGCGCAAAGCGGTCGCGGGTACGGCAAATCCACTCCTCCGTTGCCGCGATTGACGCATCGGCATCCCGCTCGCAGAGGTAGTCCGGACTGTTTCGGTCCATATTGACCTTGCCGACATAGGAGACAAGCCCGCTCTGCTCGAGCTTTTCCATCAGCAGCTCGGTTGCGGGAGCGTGGATCGTCGCGAAAACGGCGGCACGGGTCGTGGCGCTGCGGTGCAGATGGTCAGCGAACTGCGAATACGCCCGCTCTGCATAGCGCAGGTCGGCGTACTTGGACTCCTCGGGGAAGGTGTAGGTGTTGAGCCAGTCCAAAAGCTCCATATCCATGCCCAGCCCGCGGAAGGCGAACTGCGGCGCGTGGAGGTGGAGATCGACCAACCCCGGAAGAATCAGTCTGTCGCCGAAATCCTTCAGCGGCAGGGCGGCAAACCGCTCCGGCAGCGTCTCGAACGCACCGAGGCAGACACCCTCCTCGCAGACCAGATAGCCGTTCGGAATCAAACGGATTCGATCGGCGCTTTCACTATAGCAAAGGTTGCCCTTTAATACAAACGCATTCATTGAAGTGCCTCCTATCCATTGTATCGATATATTATTATATTGAATATTTGGCATTTTGTCAACTCAATTATTTCTCATTCCATATTTTTTGTGCATACTGCATAAGAATGTGCGGCTTGTTTTGTATGTCTCCCGCAATGACCGCGGAAAGGAGGCGTTCAAGGACCGCGCCCAGCTCCCGTCCCTGCGGAATTCCGAGCGCCAACAGCTCCCGTCCCGAGACGGCAAGCTTTCCGCGCGTCAGGCAGGCATCGGCAGTCAGCGCCGCGTCGAGGCACGCCTCCGCCTCACGCACGAATGCCTCGAGCTGTTCGGCATCCTCCGTCCCCTTGCCGAGACGGTCGGCGCGCCGAATCCGCAGCAGGCGGCGGGTCTGCTCCTCGCCGTATGCCGCAAGCACGCGCCGCAGCCGCTTTTCCGTCAGGGGCTTCAGGCAGACATCGTGCCGCCGCACCAGCTCGGACACCGTTTTGACCGTTCTGCCGTCGTAGCGCAGCCGCCGCAGCGCCCGCTCGGTCATTGCGCCGCCGATGACCGCGTGTCCGCAAAAATGCCCGACAAGCTGCTTGTCCAGCGTAAATGCCGTCGGCTTTCCGACATCATGGAGCAAAATTGCCAGCCGCAGGATCGGGTCCGGCTCCATTGCCCCGAGCGCCGAAAGTGTGTGCTCCCAAACCGTCATCATATGATGGTAGTTATACTGTCGAAAGCCGTCCTCGTCGCGCAGCTCCGGCAGCAGCACCCACAGCACCGTCCGAAATTCCCGCAAAACCCGCGATGCCGCCGTGCCGCAGAGCAGTCCGTCCAGCTCCTTATGCAGCCGCTCGGGCGCAACAAGGGCGAGGCGCTCCCGCAGCGCAAGCATTGCCTGCGCCGTCCCGTGCTCAATTTGAAGATCAAGCCGAGAGGCAAATCGCAGCCCGCGCAGAATTCGCAGCGCGTCCTCGGTAAAGCGCGTCTCGGGCGTCCCGACGCAGCGTAAAATACCGCGCCGCAGATCCTCGTGCCCTCCGAACGGGTCACTCACCGTCCCGTCGGCATCGGCAGCCATTGCGTTGATCGTAAAATCCCGCCGCGCAAGGTCGCCCCGCAGCTCGGCAAGGAACGTCACACCGTCGGGATGCCGCGCGTCGGAGTAGCCGTCTTCCGCACGGAAGGTCGTGATCTCGTAGGGCTGCCCTTCCCAAAGCACCGTGACCGTGCCGTAGCGGATCCCCGTCGACACCGTGCGGCAGTCGGCAAAGCAGCGCTGTATCTCCTCCGGACGGGCGGCGGTGCAGATGTCCCAGTCCTGCGGCATCTGCCCCGAAAGGCAGTCCCGCACGCAGCCGCCGACCGCATACGCCGCAAAGCCCGCCGCGTTGAGGCGCCGCAAAACGGCAGCCGTCTCCGCAGGAATGCAAATGCGTCCGGCGCTCATTGCAGCGCGCCTCCGCAGAAGGGGCAGGTTTTCGGCGTTTTCCCGCGAACCGGCAGTGCCCGTCCGCACATCGGGCAGCGATAGAGCACCGCGCTGAACACGATACCGATCAGCAGCAGTGCAATTGCCGCAATCAGCAGCGGAATATACCAGTTTTCGCGCAGGATCATTGCCGCGACCGCCGTAATCGTGGCAAAAATATCAAAGCATGAGCGCACGAGCTTGCACAGCTTCAGCTTCATTTCTCCGCCTCCCATTGCTTCCAGACCTCCGGGCAGTAGCCGACCGTGGCGCGTTTTCCGTTGCGCACGATCGGGGTTTTCATCAGCTCCGGTCGGTCAAAAATTTTGTTCTCTTTTGCAATTTTATCGTCCGTATAGCGCAGCAGGTCGATCTCGGGCGACTTTTTCTCCCAGTCGATCAGGTTGTCCGCGCCGCCGACCGCCCGCAGCACGCTTTCAAACTCACCGTTGGACATGCCGTAGCGCAGCAGGTCGATATTCTGCACGCGGATGCGCCGCTCCTTGAAGTAGCGCTCCGCTTTTTTAGTATCAAAGCACTTGCTTTTGCCGAAAATCTGAATGTTCACTCGTAGCGTACCTCCGTTAAGCACAGTCCCTTTGCGGGTGCCGTCTCCCCCGCCGCCTCACGACACCGCGCCTCCAAAATGCGCCCGATGTCCTCGGCGGGGCGCTTACCCTGTCCGATCTCCAGCAGAGTTCCGACGATAATGCGCACCATATGGTATAAAAAGCCGTCCGCCGTCAAGCAAAAGCGCAGCTCGTCCCCGTCGCGGACAAGGTCCAGCCGCTTCAGCGTCCGAACGGCGGACTTTTTGAGCTGCTTATTGGCGCAGAAGCTCCGAAAATCATGTGTCCCAAGCAGCAGCGCCGCCGCCCGCTCCATGGCTGCAAGGTCCAGCCGCTGCCGCACCTGTGTCCGATAGCGGCGCTCGAACACGTCGGGCAGTGCACTGTTCCAGACGCGGTAGACATAGGTCTTTTCCGTCGCGTTCAGCCGCGCATGGAAGCGCTCCGACGCCTCCTCCAGCGCCACCGCGCCGATGTCCTCGGGCAGCAGCTGCCGCAGCCTCGGTAAAACCGTTTGCGTCGGACGGCGCGGTGCATGAAACGAAGCAACCTGCCCCGTCGCGTGAACGCCCGCGTCCGTCCGCCCGCTGCCGTCAATCTCGATCTTCGTCTCAAATATTTCCGACAGCGCCTGCTCCACCCTGCCCTGTACGGTCATTGCGGTGCCGTCCAGACGCTGCCACCCGCGGTAGCGCGTCCCGTCATATGCCAGCGTCAGCCGATAGGTCGCCATGGCGTTCTCCTTTCCGCGCAGGAAGAACGCCCCGACGTCCTGTCGCCGAGGCGTTATTCGTTTGCCCTCCCTCACTTCTCCCAGCGGGCGTAGAGGGTATAGTTTCCGTAGGCGGGAGCGATCGTCTCCGCCGTATATTGCTCGCCGCCGTTGAGTCGGTCATACCAGCCGACGAAGGTGTAGCCCTCACGCGTCGGCACGGGCAGCTCGCCGAGCGGCTGATCGGTCATGTAATAGTAATATTTCGTGTCGCAGCTTCCCTCGTTTGCGTTATATGTAAGACGCAAGTACCGCGTGCAGCCGCGGAGGTATTCCCCGTGCAGATAGAGGTTTGACTCGTCCATTCTGCGCTGTGCCAAGCCGTTGAGCGGCTGACCGCCCGCGTTAATCCAAAGCCCGAGCGTATTGACAAATTCCATTTCGGTAAATGTATTGGAATACAGCATTTTATAGGTCATCGTATCCGTCCGGCTCATCCAACCCGCACCGAGATTGAACGTAAAGCTGAGCAGCGCGTCGTATTCCTGCTGACTGAATTCCCGACCGAAGCGTTTTTCCAGCGCGTCGAGGCTCTTTTCGAAGTCCGCCAGCATGAACCGCAGCCGATAGTCCGCCTCCTCCTCGGTGATCCCGTCGGGGAATTCGTCCTTTTCGCAGCGCGTGCCGTAGCCGATGGACCACTGTGCGTAGTCCCACATGGCATATTTGATAAAGCCCTCGTGGTCCTTGATAAACTGGATACCGTCCTCGCTGATACGC
>URWG01000136.1 GCA_900551495.1 uncultured Eubacteriales bacterium | reverse complement strand
GATTTTGCGTCAGTTCAAGGAAGAAACCCGATGGCTTAGCAGCGCTAAGTCGAGCCTTGTGACGCAGAAATGGCACAGCGCCGCCGAAATTGCGTACTCAGGAATTTTTGAGACACACTCTAAGGAATATACTGCCTGACCAAGTGCATAACCTCTCTTAGACGCAAGGTTGGCAACTCAACCGAGGGAGGGTATTGAATATGAAATTGACCAGGCAAAATACGGTGCGGCTGACGGGCGTGCTGCTGGCGGAAATGCCGTCGGATTTCCCGTCGGCGGCGCTGGAGGCACAGGCAATTGCCGCACGCACCTTCACGCTGCAAAAAATCAACGCCCGCAAGCATACGGACGCGGACATCTGCGCGGACAGCGCCTGCTGCCAGGGCTGGCGCGACCCGAGCGGCACCGACTGCACCGCGTTGGAGCAAGCCGTACAGGCTACCGACGGGCTGGTTGTGACCTATGACGGTGCGCTGATCGATGCGACCTTTTTCTCCTGCGACGGCGGGCGGACGGAATCCGCGCTTGCCGTTTGGGGGAGCGACGTCGCCTATTTGCAGGCGGTGGACAGCCCCGAGAGTGACGACAGCCGCAGCTATGCCGAGGAAAAGCGCTTCTCGGAGCAGGAGCTGTTAGAGCTGCTGCGCACGGAGTATCCCGAGCTGACGCCGGGACAGAAGCCGTGGTTTCGCGATCTGACCTACACCGACGGCGGCGGACTGGCGTCGGCGACCGTCGGCGGGGTCATGTTCAGCGGAACGGAGCTGCGGCGTTTGCTGGGGCTGCGCTCTACTGACATGGAGATCACGCAGGGCGGGGGCACGATCAGCTTCTCGACGCAGGGCTTCGGGCACCGCGTCGGGCTGAGCCAGTACGGGGCGAAGGCGATGGCGGAGGCAGGCAGCGATTTTGCCGAAATTTTGACGCACTATTATCAGGGCACCGTGATCCGCCGCCTCGTCCGCGAGGAGGATTGGATGCGCTAAGGCTTTTCAAATTTCAAAAAGCTATCGGCATGATAATTCGGCAGCACCCTCGCAATGACAGACTTGGCACTTTTTTGACAAACTGCAAAAAACCGGAATCCCGAGGGTGGGATTCCGGTTTTGCGTTATTTGGTTTTTGCAGTGCGGCGCTCATCCGTCGTGCGGAACAGCCCCTCGAATACCGGCACAAAGATCATGCAGATAAAGCCTGCCGTGAAGCCGCCGTTATACAGGCAGAAGCCGCCGTGCAGATCGGGAACGCTCGTGACCAGCAGGAAGTGCATTGCGCCGACGAAAATGCCAGCGAAGAAGCCGTATTTTCCGGCGATCGGGGACAGCGCGTTGGCAAAGCACAGTCCGACGACGATCGCCTGTGCGTTGATTGCCTGCGCATACTCCGTGCCCAGCACGTCCACGCTCAGCCACTTCATCAGGAACGATGCCGCGACGTAGCCCAGCATGATGGGCAGGACGTTGCGCGGATGGCTGCCCGAGCAGGCGCACGAGAGCATACAGAAGATACAGCCGAAGGTGACGGCGTTGAACGTCGCGCCGATGAGGTTGTAGTACAGCACGATGAACAGCCCGTAGACACCGACGTTCATCAGGAAGGTCGCGTTGCCGTATTTCTGCGCGAAATCGACGCCGTAGCCGCTGTCCTTCAAAAGCGCCCAATAGCGCTTCGGCGTTGCCCCCAATATAAGCGCCTGCACAATGCACAGACCGAACAGCACGAAGCAGAAAACGTTCGTCGCCGTCCAAGAGGCGATTTTCAGATCGGTGGTCGCCCCGCCGGGAACGGTGACGCCCGGCACCTTATACAGCACCGCACGCAGGAAAAATGCCAGCAGACCCAGCCCGACCGCCGCATTATACAGCGAAAAGCCCTTGTGCATTTTCGGCGCATGGGCCAGTCCGAACGGCAGCAGGAAGCCGATGAACAGCCCGACACCCGCCGCAAGCAGCAGCCCCGCCCAGCGGAAGCCGACGGCATCCGCGTTGGGATAGCGGAGGAGAAGGTCGGAGATCAGCGGCGCAAGCCCCGTGGTAAAGAGCATGGCGTTGATCTGAGCGGCGGGGCTGACGCGCTTGACCGCGCAGTACAACAGGACGCCGAGAAAGCCGAACCACACATTGACCAAATTGATGCCCCAGAAGGTGAAGCCTGCCGTCAGCACGAATGCAAGGAAGGACACGGCGTTTGCCTTGACCCTCGGCAGACAGTAGAGCAGCGTCATAATCAGGCAGACCACGCCCGCGTTGAAGAACGCGCCCGCGTAACCGCCGTTGTCAAAATTGTTGGTCGAGACCTTGCAGGTCAGCCTTTGAATGTTGGCGAAGCCCTCGAGCATTGTGCAGCGGTCGGGCATCAGGACAGCGGCGACCAAAAACGCCAGCGTAAAGAGCGCGAAAACGAGCTTCAGAAAGCTGCTCTGCTCCATGGTTTTGAGCCTTGTCATGGGTGATACCTCAAAGCTCAGGCGCGCTCGGCAGCTTCAATGACGTGCTTCATCAGGACGGAGGTCGTCACGCTGCCAACGCCGCCGGGAACGGGCGTGATGGCGTCAACGATCGGCTCGACCTCGGCAAACACCGCGTCGCCCGCGATCGCACCGAGCGTACCGCGTGCGTTGGGCTTGTTCTCGTCCCAGTTGATGGAAACGTCGATCACGACCTGTCCGGGGCGGACAAAATCCTTCGTCAGCGAGTTCAGAACGCCCGCCGCGGAGACCAAAATATCGGCATTGCGGCAGATCTCCGCCGTGTTGACGGTCTTGGTGTGGCAGACGGTGACGGTGGCGTTCTTGCCCATAAGCATCATGGCAGCGGGCTTGCCGACGACGAGGCTGCGCCCGATGACAACGGCGTTCTTGCCCTTGCAGTCGATGCCGTAGTAGTCCAAAATCTCCATGCAGGCAGCGGGCGTGCAGGGCGCAAAGCCCAGATCGGCGCGACCCTCAAACACACCGGCGTTGGAGAGGTCGGTCATGCAGTCCACATCCTTCTTGGGGTCAAGACGGTTGCAAATTTCGTCGGTATCCGCCTTGAGGTGCTTGGGCAGCGGACGGAACATCAGAACGCCGTGGATGGCGGGGTCGGCGTTGAGCTTGTCGATCTCGGCAAGGACGGCTTCCTTCGCTGCGTCCTCGGGGAGCACGAACTTCTTGACCTCAATGCCGATCAGCTCGGCACGCTTCGTCGCGCCCTTTTCGTAGGACAGGTCGCTGGGGTTCTCGCCGATGCGGAGGATACCGAGGGTGGGGTTGACACCCTTTTCCTTCAGCGCGGCGGCGCGGTCGATCAATTTTGCGTTCAGGGCATCGGTGACTTCCTTACCCAAAAGCTGTTTTGCCATTGTGATTCTCTCCTTTTTACTTGAAGAAGCCGTTCTTCACGGTCTCAAAGATCTCGTCCGCCAGCTTGCCGTAGGTGTCGAGCATGGACAGGCACTTTGCGTTCAGCTCGTCGGCATAGGCGCGGTTTTTCAGGGTCTTGGTGTTGATGAACACGTTCAGGGATGCTGCTTGCAGGGCGGATTTTACGATCACCGCGCCGCAGCCCGCGTCGGAAACGGCAAGACGGCTGCCCTTGTCGGCAAAGGTCTTGATGGCCTCGAGCGCCTCGCAGCACAGCTCCATGATGTGCACCGGCACCTTGCAGGCGATCACGGTCGCTTCCTCAAGCACCGTTTCGCGGGTGGGATCGTCCTTGGGAATGCCGTAAGCCTTTGCCAGCGGGGCAAAGCCCTCCGCATCGGCGGGAACCTGATCCAAAAGTGCGGCTTGCAGGGCATCGCACTTTTTCATCAGCGCAACGATCTCTGCCTCGACATCGGCGTACTTCTTCTTGCCGACGGTCAGCGAGCCGACCATGTTGCCCAGCGCCGTGCCGATGGCGCCGACGAGTGCAGCGGCACCGCCGCCGCCGGGGGCGGGTTCGTTGGAAGCCAAAACCGTGACAAATTCACGGCAGGATTTTGTGGTCATATCCATAAAATGTATCTCCTTTTGTTTTTCGTCGGGGGATGGGGCAATATCCGTGAAAAGCTCCGGCGTTCTTCGCCGGAGCTTTTTTGACGGAATACGATCAGAACAGACCGGAGACCATGCCCGTCTCGGTATCAATGTCGATGCGGCGGTATGCCGGATCGGAGCTGGTGCCGGGCATCATGGAGATGGTGCCTGCCATCGGGCAGAGGAACTTCGCGCCGCCGTACTCGAGGATGTCGCGGATCGGCAGACGCCAGCCCTTGGGAACACCCTTCCAGCTCGGCTCGTGGGACAGGGACAGATGGGTCTTGACCATCATGGTGCAGTAGTCGGCGTACTTCGGATCGCTCTCGAAGCGCTTTGCCTTCTCCTGTGCCAAGGGCGCCCAGTCCACGCCGTCCGCACCGTAAACTTCCTTCGCGATCAGCTCAACGCGCTGACGCAGCGGCATTTCGAGCGGATAGAGGAACTTGATCTCGTTTTTCTCGTTGCAGGCGTCAATGACCGTCTCAGCAAGCTCAATCGCGCCTTCGCCGCCGTAGCGCCAGTGGTTGGACAGTGCGCAGCGGACACCCTTCTCCTTGCAGAGCTTGCGGATGAGGGCGATCTCGGCGTCGGTGTCGGTATAGAACTGGTTGATGCAGACGACCGGAACAATGCCGGACTTCTTGATGGTATTGACGTGGTGGAACAGGTTCTCGCAGCCCTTTTCCAGCAGCTCAAGGTTCTCCTCGGTATACTCCGCGGGGAGGGGACGACCGGCAACGACCGCCGGACCGCCGCCGTGCATCTTGAGCGCACGGATGGTCGCGACCAGAACGGAGACGTTCGGGGTCAGACCGGACAGACGGGACTTGACGTTCCAAAACTTTTCAAAGCCGATGTCGGCGGCGAAGCCGGACTCGGTGACATGGTAATCGAACAGCTTGAGCGCCAAACGGTCGCCGATAACGGAGGACTGACCGATGGCGATGTTGGCGAACGGACCGGCGTGGATCAGCA
>URWG01000135.1 GCA_900551495.1 uncultured Eubacteriales bacterium | reverse complement strand
GAGCGTCGTGTCGATCGCCGCCTTGCCGTCAACAATGCTGATTGCGGGGCAGCCGACCTTCATGCACATCTTGCAGCCGACGCACTTTGTCGAATCGGTCAGCAGCGGCTTTTTATGCTTGACATATTTCAGAAGTGCGCACGGTCTGCGCGAGATGATAACGGAGGCTTCGTCCGCTGCCAGCTCCTCGCGGATCGCCGTTTCGCACTGCTTGAGGTCGTAGGGATCGACCACGCGCACACGACGGATACCGAGCGCATGGCAGAGCGCTTCCAGATCGACCTTTGCCGCGGGATCACCCTTCAGGTTAAAGCCCGTGGTCGGATTCTGCTGGTGACCGGTCATGCCCGTAATGGAGTTATCAAGGATAATGACCGTGCTCTTGGAGTCATTATAGGCGATATTGACCAAGCCGGTCATGCCCGAGTGCATAAAGGTCGAGTCCCCGATCACGGCAACGGTCCGATTTTCCGCCTCGGGGCTTGCCTTGAGGAAGCCGTGGATTCCGGAGACGGACGCGCCCATGCAGATCACGCTGTCTACCGCATTGAGCGGAGCGGCGGCGCCGAGCGTATAGCAGCCGATGTCGCCGATGACGGTCAGCTTGAGCTTGGAGAGCACATAGTAAAGCCCACGGTGCGGGCAGCCCGCGCACATCACGGGCGGACGGGCGGGGATCGCCTCGTCCAGCGCGGTCCCGACCGGAACCTCCAAGCCGAGACCTGCGGCGACTTTATTCTGGGAAAGCTCGTCAATGTTGGAAAAGAGCCGCTTGCCTTCGACCTTCATGCCGATATTGCGGCAGAAGGTTTCGATAAACCCGTCCAGCTCCTCCACAACGACGACGCGTTCGACGGATTCGGCAAACTCCTGCAGCAGCCCCGCAGGAAGCGGCCAGACCATGCCGAGCTTCAGGACGCTGACATCGTTGCCGCAGACCTCGCGGACGTACTGGTAGCAGGTGCTGGAGGTGATGATGCCGAGCTTGCGGTCACTGCCGCGCTCCCAGCGGTTGCAGGGCGCGGTGTCGGCATAGAGCGTGAGCGCCTTGAGCCGCTGCTCAACGATCGGATGGCGCTTTTTCGCGAAGCCGGGCATCATGATGTACTTCTGCGGATTTTTTTCGTAGAGCTTCTGCGGCGGTTCGACGCGCTCCGCCGTCTCCACAACGCTTTGCGAATGCGCGATGCGGGTACACATTTTCAGCAGAACGGGCGTGTCAAAGCGCTCGGAAAGCTCATATGCCAGCTTTGCAAATGCCAGCGCCTCTGCCGAATCCGACGGCTCAAGCATCGGGACCTTTGCCGCCTTGGCGTAGTTGCGGGAATCCTGCTCGTTCTGTGAGCTGTGCATCCCCGCGTCGTCCGCCACGGCAATGACCATGCCCGCGTTTACGCCCGTGTAGGAGATGGTAAACAGCGGATCGGCGGCGACGTTCAGGCCGACGTGCTTCATGCCGCAAAAGCTGCGCTTGCCAGCCAGCGCCGCACCGAAGGCAGCCTCCATGGCGACCTTTTCGTTCGGCGCCCACTCTGCGTAGATCTCGGGATATTTTGCCGCGCACTCGGTGATCTCGGTGCTGGGCGTGCCCGGATAGCTGGACACAAAGCTGCATCCTGCCTCAAACAAGCCGCGGGCAGCCGCTTCATTTCCTAACATCAACTGTTTCATAACGGAACCTCACAATTAAGATTCTCCCAGTGCCTTTGTAACAGGCACGGAGCTTTTTTCTCGGTAACAGGAAAACATCTGTTCGACCGCCGCGCTGTCAAGGCGGCGGGTAACGAGCGAAATAACGGGGACCAGCACCAGCCCGAGCAGCATTGCAAACGAGCCGGAGTGAATCGAGGTCTTGAAAAGAACGTCGTCAAGGAACGGGACGCCGAAGCAGAAGCCCGTCATGCTCTTGACGAGCTGGACCAGCGACAGACCGACGCCGGTTGCAAAGCTGACCCAACAGGCGGCGCGGGTCGTGCGCTTCCAAAACAGACCGTAAAGGAACGGCGCAAGGAAGGCGCCTGCCAACGCGCCCCACGAAACACCCATGAGCTGGGCGATAAACATGACGCCGGAGCGCGCCTGCACAATGGCGATCACTGCGGAGACGAGAATGAAAAAGGCGATAAAAACGCGCATGACAAGCATCTTTTTCCGCTCGGTCAGCCTGCCCTTGGACGCGGGGACGACCAGATCGAGCGTGATCGTCGAGGCGGAGGTCAAAACAAGCGAGGAAAGCGTGGACATCGACGCGGAGAGCACCAGCACCAGCACCACGCCGATGAGCACCGGCGCAAGGTCGGAGAGCATGGCGGGGATAATGCTGTCGAAAATCGGCGTAACACCGTCGGCTTGATAGCTCACGCTGTCGGAGAACAGCCGCCCGAAGCCGCCGAGGAAGTAACAGCCGCCCGCGACGAGGATCGCAAAAACGGTCGAGATCACGGTGCCCTTTTTGATGGAATCCTCATTTTTGATGGCATAGAATTTTCCGACCATCTGCGGAAGTCCCCAGGTGCCGAGGGAGGTCAGAATCACGACGAACAGCAAAAACAGCGGGTCTGCACCGAAGAACGAGGTAAAGACACCGAGCTGCTGCGTACCGCTGCCCGATTCCGCCGAAACCTGCGACAGACGGGCGATCGCTTCGGTCAGTCCGCCCTGCCCGTTCAGGACGGCGGCAATGACCGCAACGATACCGACGATCATGATAATGCCCTGAATGAAATCGTTGATCGCCGTCGCCATATAGCCGCCAATAATGACATAGATGCCTGTCAGCGCCGCCATAACAATCACGCACCAAGCGTAGTCGATCTGCGGAAACGCCATGGTAAACAGGCGGGAAAGCCCATTAAAGAGCGAGGCGGTGTAAGGAATCAGGAAAACAAAGACGATCAGGGCGGCGGCGGTTTTCATCGCGGGCGAGAGAAAGCGCAGACCGAAAAAATCCGGCATGGTGCGCGAATTAAGGTGCTGCGTCATGACCCGCGTGCGCCGTCCGAGGATTGCCCACGGCAGCAGCGAGCCGATAAAGGCGTTGCCGAGTCCGACCCATGTGGAGGCGATGCCGAAGCGCCAGCCGAACTGACCGGCATAGCCGACAAAGATCACAGCGGAAAAATACGATGTTCCGAACGCGAAGGCGGTCAGCCACGGTCCGACCGATCGACCGCCGAGGACAAAGCCGTTCAGGTCCGACGAATGACGTCGGGAATAGATGCCGACACCGAGAAGAACGGCGAAAAAACTCAGCAACATTATAACAATAATCGGCTGCATTGTAAACTCCTTTTATTCTGTCGATTGCGATTCGACGAGGCGCACGGCGCGGTACTTTTCGCGAAGCGCAGGCTTTTCGATCTTCCCCGTGGGATTACGGGGAACCTTGTCAAAGATGATTTTATGCGGACGCTTATAGCGCGGGAGGGTCTTACAAAAGTCGTCGATCTCCTCCACCGTGAGGGATACGCCCTCCTTCGGCTCGATGATCGCCGCGGCGATCTCACCGAGACGGCGGTCGGGCAGCCCGATCACGGCAGCGTCCTTGATTTTATCATTGGAGCGGAGGAAGTCCTCAATCTGCACGGGATAGAGATTCTCGCCGCCGGAGATGATAACGTCCTTCTTGCGGTCAACGAGGTGGATAAAGCCGGCGGGGTCCTGCTTTGCCATGTCGCCGGTATAGAGCCAGCCGTCGCGCAGCACCTCGGCGCTCGCCTCGGGGTTTTTGTAATAGCAGAGCATCACGCCGGGACCCTTTACGATCAGTTCGCCGACCTCGCCGTTTTCGACGTCCTTCCCCTGCTCGTCCACGATCCGCGCCTTCCAGCCGAAGCCGGGCTTTCCGATCGCGCCGACCTTTTCAATGTTCTCCACGCCGAGATGGACGCAGCCCGGACCGATGGATTCGGAAAGTCCGTAGTTGGTGTCATACTGGTGGTGCGGAAAATGCTGCTTCCAGCGGCGGACAAGGCTCGGCGGGCGCGCCGATGTGCATCAGCCGCCACTGCTCGAGCATGTAGTTGTTCAGGTCGATTCTGCCGCTGTCAATGGCGTCGAGCAGGTCCTGTGCCCACGGCACGAGCAGCCAGACGATGGTACACTTTTCCTCGGTCACGGCACGGAGAATCCACTCCGGCTTCACCCCGCGCAGCAGGACGGCGCGGCTGCCCGAAATCAGGCTGCCGAACCAGTGCATTTTCGCGCCCGTGTGGTACAGCGGCGGAATGCACAGAAAAACGTCGTTTTTGGTCTGACCGTGGTGCTTCTGCTCGGTGATGCAGGAGCCGACCAGCGCACGGTGATTGTGCAGGATCGCCTTCGGGAAGCCCGTCGTGCCGGAGGAGAAATAGATCGCCGCATGGTCATCCTCGTTCAGCTCCACGGGGGGCGCGGTCGAGGCACAGTAGTTGACCAGCTCCAGATACGACTCGGCAAACAGCGGCGTATCCCGCCCGACGTAGAAGAAATACTTCACCCGTGTCAGCTTCGACACGATCGGCTCGAGCCGACCGATAAATTCCGGTCCGAATACCAGCGTTTCCACGTCGGCGAGGTCCAAACAATACTCGATCTCGTCGCCGGAATAGCGGAAATTCAGCGGTACGGCAAGGCAGCCCGCCTTCAGGATGCCAAAATAGATCGGCAGCCACTCCAAACAGTTCATCAGCAGAATCCCGACCTTCTGCCCCTTCTTCATTCCGCGGCTGAGCAGGAGATTGGCAAAGCGGTTTGCCTTCTTGTCGAACTGTCCCCATGTGATCTCGCGCCGATACGGCAGATCGGGGCGGGTGTTTTCAATCAGGCTGAAATCGCGCCATGTCACGGCACGGTCGCGCTCCTCGGAAGGGTTGATCTCGACTAAGGCGCTCTCGTCGCCGTAAAGCCGCGCGTTTTTCTCCAAAAAATCAGTAATGACCATTTTTCTTTCCTCCGTAAAACGAAAATCGCCCTCTGCACAAATGCAGAGGACGAGAAATTCCCGTGGTACCACCTCTATTGGTTCTCGGCGGATTCAAGCAAATCCTGCGCGGTAACGGGCG
>URWG01000134.1 GCA_900551495.1 uncultured Eubacteriales bacterium | reverse complement strand
AGCCGCCCGGCGGTGACGCATTGGGAGGTCATCGAACGCTACGGACAGTACCCGCATCTGCGCTGCCGTCTGGAAACCGGACGGACGCATCAGATCCGCGTGCACATGGCCTATATCAATCACCCCATCGCGGGCGACCCGCTCTACGGCGTGAAAAAGGCGGAGCTGGGACTGACGAGCCAGTGTCTCCACGCACGGGAGCTGACGTTTATCCACCCCCGCAGCGGCGAGGAAATGACCCTCACGTGTGATCTCCCTCAAGAATTTCAACACGCGCTGTACATTTTGTCTCACCAAAAATAACCCCGAAAATCATCCGTAGGGCGAGATGCCCGCATCGCGCCCTGCGGATTCTAACGATACTGCCTGCACGCGGCGGGCTGAGGGCAGCCCGCCCTACGAACGCCCATCCACGCTGCCATATCCCATCATCCCGTAACCCCATCGCAAGATTTCATATAAACAATATATTTATCGGAGGAACTGACATGACTGCTTACGAAAAGCTGCAAAAATGCCTCGCCTGTGTGCGCGAAAAAACGGATTTTGTGCCGGACGTGGCACTGATCCTCGGCTCGGGTCTCGGTGCGCTTGCCGACGAGATCGACGCCGTTGCCACCATCGACTACCACGACATTGAGGGCTTCCCCGTTTCCACCGTCGCAGGTCACAAGGGTCGCTTCGTTTTCGGCACCTTCGGCGATGTCAAGGTCGTCATCATGCAGGGGCGCGTCCACTACTACGAGGGCTATTCCATTGAGGACGTCCTGCTGCCCACCCGCCTGATGGCACTCATGGGCGCAAAGGTCCTGTTCCTGACCAACGCCGCGGGCGGCATCAACAAAAGCTTCCACGTCGGCGACTTCATGATTATCCGCGACCAGATCATGTGCTTCTTCCCGAACCCGCTGCTCGGCAAGAACATTGACGAGCTGGGTCCGCGCTTCCCCGATATGACTGACCTCTACGACCCGAAGCTGTCCGAGATCATCCGCACCACCGCCGCACGGCTGGACATCGGCGTGCAGGAGGGTGTTTACTGTCAGCTCACCGGTCCGACCTACGAGACGCCCGCGGAGATCAAAATGCTCGGCATTCTCGGTGCGGACAGCGTCGGTATGTCCACCGCCTGCGAAGCCACCGCCGCCCGTCACGCGGGTATGCGGGTATGCGGCATTTCCTGCATCACGAACCTCGCCGCCGGCATCTCGCCCACGCCGCTGAGCCATCAGGAGGTCTTTGACACCGCCAACCGTGTCGCGCCGTACTTCCGCAAGCTCGTCCGCGAGAGCATCGTCGCAATGGGGGCAGCGCTATGAGTATGCAGTCCGTGACCCATGCGGTCAACGTTCGCCTCGGCGACGACGAAAAGAGCGTCGTGATCCTCGATCAGACGCTCATCCCCAACGAAACCAAATACCTCACTCTCACCGAAGCCGGTGACATGTGGGAAGCCATTTATAAGCTCCAAGTCCGCGGCGCACCCGCCATCGGCATCTTCGCCGCCTACAGCATGGCAGTCCTTGCCGCGAAGATCAAAGCGCCGGACTTTGACGGCTTCTACGCGGAATACACCCGCCTTTCCGAGTACCTCAACTCCTCCCGCCCGACCGCCGTGAACCTCGCGTGTATGCTGCGTCGGATGGACGGCGTTGTCCTTGCCCACCGTACCGACGACCGTCCGGCTCTGCTGGCTGCGCTGATGGCGGAAGCCAAGGCGATCCACGAGGAGGACATGGCAATGTGCCTGAAGATCTCGCAGTACGGTCTGTCCGTTCTGAAGGACGGCGACGGCGTGATTACCCACTGCAACGCCGGTCCCCTTGCCACCTCGCGCTACGGCACGGCGCAGGGTCCGTTCTACCTTGCCAAGGAGCAGGGCATGAACCTGCACGTTTGGGTCGATGAGACGCGCCCGCTGCTGCAGGGCGCACGTCTGACCAGCTATGAGCTGACCAAGGCGGGCGTGGACTGCACCCTCATCTGCGACAACATGGCGTCCATCGTCATGAAGCAGGGCAAGGTACAGGCAGTGTTCTTCGGCTGCGACCGTATCGCCCGCAACGGCGATGTCGCCAACAAGATCGGCTCGTCCGGTCTTGCCGTGCTTGCCAAGTATTACGGCATTCCCGTCTACTCCCTCGGTCCGTCCACGACCATCGACTTTGCCTGTCCCGACGGCGACCATATTCCCATCGAGGAGCGCAAGCCCGAGGAAATCAAGGAGCTGTTCTATGAGAAGCCGATGGCGCTGCCCGAGGTCAAGTGCTACAATCCTGCCTTCGACGTGACCGACCACACGCTGCTTGCCGGTATCGTCACCGAGCGCGGCATTGCCCGCCCGCCGTTCGAGGACAGCTTCCGCAAGATGTTCCCCGAAAAATTCGAATAAATATATCAAAACCCCGCCGCAGGTCCGTGCCTCCGGCGGGTTTCATTATACACTTTTGCACGTCAGACTTCGACAATGCGCGCCGATTTCCGCCTTATGCCAGCCGCCACTGCGACGCAAAGAAAATCATGACAGCCGTCGCAAGGAGGAAACACAGCTCCGGCACGGCAATGATGAATTTCTCCAGCCGAGGCTTACGGGGCTTCTCTTTTCCCTCCGCTCGGAGTTTCCACGGAAGCAGTCGAAACGGCAGCCACTGCAAAACGGACAGAAGCAGGAAGGAAGCAAGCAGTGCAAAGGGCAGAAGGCTCAATGCGCCGACGGAGGAAATCGCCAAGCGCAGCTTGATCGACATCACCAAAAGCACCGCCGCTGCGACACCCGCCGCAACACCCCCGACGGAAGCCAGCAGGAGCTGTACCGCCGTTGCGCAATAGGTCTTTTCTCCGACGGTATACGAAAGCTTCGCGCCGCCGATTGACCAGAAGCTCACGGAAAAGCGAAAATATGCCCTGTTATTTTTGAGTTGCAGAACAGCAGCAGGATTCTCCACGTTCCCTCCTCCTCTCACTTCAGCAATACAGTCACGGCAAATGTCAGCAGCGGCAGCACAAGCGTGATCGTAAGGAAGATCAACTGATCCCGCAGCCACCAATTTTGCCGCTCCATGGGAATCTCCCGCGGCAGCGCCCGCCACCACAGAAAGTTCGGCATCCGCTTGCCGACGACAAGCAGTCCCATGCCGAGAAGATAGCAGAAAAAGTAATCAATGTCGAATATCAAGTTGAGCAGATCGAGCAGCCATACAGCAACGGCAATGCATACGACACGCATTACAGAAGGCGCGTATATTGTACCGCAGTGCAGGCAGCGCGTGAACGGACCGCTGCCCGATTGCTCCACTGCGGGGAATCGGAGCCGTTTTCCCCCTCTCGGGTCACAGTGCGGGCACTGCTCCACGATTTTCATATCCATTGTTCCGTCTCCCTCCGTGCTTTACAGCATCATTTTACAGCATAATGAAATCGCTGTCAAGGTGTGCAAAAAGCCCCGGCTGCATTGCTGATTGCAGTCGGGGCTTTGTTATTCAAGGATTCAAGGTGGCGTGCTCCTGCCGCAGGATGCGGCTGCCGTCCGCCGAGCAGACCGTCACATCAAAGGAAAGCTCGGTGATCTGCGTGATCTCCTTTGCCTTCAAATCGGCAGCCTGCCACGAGACGGTTTCGAAGCTGCGCTTGCCGCCCGCCAGCGAGGACAGCCAGCCCGGGTCAAAATACTGCCCGTTGATCCGCGCATTATCCAAGCGGAACAGCACGTCCCGGCCGCTCTTGTTGAGCAGGTAAAGCGACATCGTGCACCCCTGTTCTCCCTCGGTTTCCAGCCCCGTGGCAATGACGGTATATTCCCCCGTCTCCATCAGCGTGACATCCGTGGGATGCGCGGGGCGCACCTCCGCAAAGTACGCGTCCTCCCCCCTCGGGTAGGCGGTGATCTGCGTCTCGGCAAGGTTTTCGCCGTAGCTGCCCGACGGATAAACGGTCAGAACAAAATCCACCCGCACAAACGCCGTCAGCTCGCAGGCATCGACCGCCGAACGTGCCCACGAGACCTCGGACTGCACGGTCTGCCCCGCCGTGACCTCGGTCGCCCAATAGGGGTCGAGCTTGCAGTCGTTCACATACACATGGTCCATGCTGAATACGAGCGTCTGCGCGGTCTTGTTGACCAGCTCGACCTGCCAAACGAAGTCGCCGAGCGCATTTTCGGTGCTCTTCACGAGCCGATAGGCGCACGCGTCATTTTCAAAGAGGAGGGCATTTTCGCCATCGTCGGTGTTGACCTCCGTCGGCGCCTCGGTCTCGGACTGAGCGCCGCCGCAGCCGGTCAGCGTCAAAAGAATTACCAGCGCCAAAATCAGCGCCGCAAGCCGTAATCGTTTCATGCTTTTAACTCCTTTTATCTGATACTGATTCTTGATTAAAATATTTCATCAAGAATCAGTATTAATCTGTCAGTAAACTTAGGCTGCCCAAAAGTCCGGTATTCACAAAATCTCCTTGGCACGGAAGCACTCTTATTAGCTCCCTCTGACGAGGGAGCTAAGCTTGTAAAAACTACCCCGCATGTCATTGCGAGACCCTGAAAGGGTCGCGGCAATCTCGCGGGACTGTTTCGTAATCTCGATGCATTTCGGCGAATTCGAAGCATTTCACACGAGATTCCCACGTCGCTCCGCTCCTCGGAATGACAAGGTAGGGGTTTTCGACACGCCGAGCTCTCTCTGACGAGGGAGGCAGAAGTGCCGACGTGTCTTGAGGTTAAAAGTTTATCGACAAGCTTGGCGTTTTCTTCTAATGCAAAGGCAGACAAGCTGTCCCGACCAGCCGACGGAGACGGCGACCGTTCCGAGCGTGCAGGGCAGGCTGACCCATGCGCTGCCGTAGGACAGCCCTACCAGCGCCATGCAGAGGGAAAACAGCAGCGCCGCCGCACCGCCGCACCAGACGCAAAGGAAGCACCGCCGTGCCGTCCGAGACGTACAGACCGCAGTTTCCGCTCGATCCGCTCGCGATGCTGTAATAAAAATGCTCTGCCATGGTACTCCTTCCGTTATTTCCGGGTATTGCGCACGAAATCCGTGCGCTTCAGCAGGCTGGGCGTGACGCGGCCGAGGTA
>URWG01000133.1 GCA_900551495.1 uncultured Eubacteriales bacterium | reverse complement strand
CGGAACCGGCGTAGATCGGGTGATTTTGAGCGGTATTCACGAATATTATGAGCCGGAAGAGCTGGTTGGTAAGACCTGCATCGCTATCACAAACCTCCCGCCCCGCCCGATGATGGGCATCGATTCCTGCGGAATGCTGATCAGTGCCGTTCACAAAGAAGGCGAAGAAGAAAAACTTCATCTGCTGATGGTTGATCCTCACATTCCGGCAGGCGCAAAGCTGTACTAATAAGTACACCATGGCATGTACTCTTTTGCCGTAAAAACGGTATGTCCTACATTGCCGCTTTTTAGCCGAAATTCACACAAATACACCATAAGTACACCAAAGTGGCTGCAAGTCGCCATAAGTCACAGGAATTCGCACATTTTTACTAAGAGCTCCGATTCAATTCGGGGCTCTTATTTTTTTGCCGTTCCTGATTTAGAACCCACACATTTCAATTTCCTCAGTGGTTTGATTACACTATACGCGGAAGAGGTGATGCGAATGCAAACAAAAAGATATTTTTCTTTGTTGAGAGGACTTGAACTACCGACCCCAACGTTTCGAGGCGGCTTTGGGAGGATTTTTTCTTCCGAAAGCCGCTTTTCAAGAAAAAATTTTTCCGAGCATGTCTTTCAAAGCGAAGGACGACTCTGCTACCCACGAAAAGAGCTTTGCCCTACATTTTTGGGCAAAGCTATTCAAAAATAATGCTCCGTACTACCCATTTTGAGAAAACGGGTAGTGCTTTTTTTGCGGAATCCGCTATAATGTGAAGCGTCGGAGTGCCGAAAAACGGAAATTTCCGTCCGGCAGTCTCTGCCGTGCGCCGATGCGTCGGGAGCAGTCCCGGCGGACGCAGGGCTGTATCAAATATGGTATGCAGAATCCGAAAAAATTGCGGGACATGTGTGAGGAGAGAAAAAATGACAGGGCAAGGCGCAGCGGCATATATTATTTTTCCGGCACCGGACGGAAATCGCTACGGTTTTTTCTGTGGCATGACCGGTGCGCTGGCTTGTATCACAAGACCCTTCCGCGGCAGTCCCCAGTCGGAGGAGCTGCAGACGGCGTGGGAAGACGAGGGAAGGCAGCATTTCAATCTCTGCCACAAATGCGGCAGGTGGGTCATTGACGCCGCCTTCAACCCGGATGTTTTGGAATGTGTTGCCTGCGCACCGTTTGAGGACGAGCCTGTGTTCTGCAAATTTTGCGGAGCACGGGTGCGACAGGAGGGGCGATGCTGCCGTGCTTGCGGTAAGCCCCTGCGCTATGAGGGAGGGGCGGCGCCGTGACGGACAGAAAGCTGAGAGCCTTGGCGCAATTCGGTTTCGGACCGAGCGTGATGAAGCAGACAAAAATATGCCCGCATTGCCTCAGTGCCGTGACAGGCGTTGAGGATACCTGCCCGAACTGCGGGGCGGAGCTGACGGCAAAAACGTTATTTGACGGCTATCGGGAGCTGCACGATCGATGCGAGCACTGCGGGACGGTGCTAACCTCCGACGGGCGCTACTGTCCGCACTGCGGCAAGAGCCTGCCCGCAAGGGAGCGGGTCGGCGACGCGGCGGATACCGACGGCGGAGCGTGAGCCGCAGCTCCCGTTCATACGGTAGAAAAGCCGAACGGCGTTTCTATATATTTCTTGAGAAGGAGGAGAAAACATGGAACAAACAACAACGAAAGGCGCGACACTTCTGAAGGTCACGGGCATTCTCATGATCATCGGCGGCGCGATTTCCATCGTTATGAGCATCATTGCCGTCGCGGGAATTGCCGCGGTTGCGTATCTTTCCGACGGCGCGGTATCAATGGGGATGCTGTATGCCAGCGGTGCGCTGATGGTTGTCGGCTCGGTGGCTGAGCTGATTGCCGGCATTCTCGGCGTTGCCAACAGCAAGAAGCCGGAGAAGGCAAAGACCTGTGTCGTTTGGGGTGTGATTGTTGCGGCGCTTTCCGTCGCGGGAATCGTGCTCAACGCGATCGGCAGCTTCAGCGCGGTATCCGCCGTTACGGGCCTTGTCCTGCCCGTGCTGTACATCATCGGCGCCGCACGGAATCGGGTGTGATTCCGAGGCGTACCTGTGCATGGCTGCGACGGCAGACCGTTTTTTCGGCAGCCTGACCCGTGCAAAACAGGTATGCTTTACCTGACGCGACATACAGCATCGATACAAAAATCAAAAAAGGAGTAAAAGCATGAAAAAAAGAGTGTTATCCGTGCTGCTGCTGCTTGCCATGCTGCTTTCGCTGTTCCCGTTCGGCAGCGTAAGCGCGGCTCCGGCGGAGCATGAGCATGCGCATTCCCACATTGCGGCTGCACCGACGAAGGGCGGTCCCAACCTGAAGGCATGGGACGTCAAGGGCGGTAAGATTTATTACGATCCCGCCACCGATACGATTGTCTCTGCGGATCCCACCGTTACGGAGGTCTATATTCCGCAGGAGGTTGCCGATTTGCGCATTCCCAGGTTTATCGGCGACGGGGCATTTAAGAACTGCGCGAGCCTGACAAAGGTCACCCTGCCGGGCTGTGTCGAGGGAATCGGTCAGCAGGCGTTTTACGGCTGCGACAAGCTGAGAGAGCTGGAGTACCAGGGCAATATCGACGTGATTTCCAAAGCGCTGCGCTTCAACGAGGGCACCAAAACGTTTTACGGCTCGGACAACAAGCCGCTGACGAATCTGACCGTCTATGCAGGACGAGGCAGCTATCTTGAGTCCGAGTTCCCGTTCACGTACGGCGGCATCAAGGTTGATCTGCGTCAGCCGGGCACACCGATCACCGAAGATAAGTACTTCGATAGCGGCACAATTTATATCAACGAAGCGACCCGTGAAATCGTTGCCTCGTCCTCCGATCTGACTCTGACATCAGGAACTATACCCGATAAGCTCGGCGGCATACAGATTGAGAGCATCGGCAGCTACGCGTTATCCCGCGCCAACTTAAAGAGTTTCGTCGGTATTGGCGATAACATCAAACACATTCGGGGCCGTGCTTTTTACCAGTGCGGTATGGGCAGACTCAGTTTTCCGTACTCTTTGGAATCAATCGATCCGAGCGCGGTCGAGGGGTGTTATAATCTCACCACTTTTTATATAGGTTCACATGATAGAGGCAAGAATTTCTCCACAATGTGGGATGGTCAAGCCCTCTACAAGAGGGAGACTGAGACGCAGGGGTGGACGCTCGTCCTGTGTCCGCCGAAGTGTTCCGGAATCGACGTGTATGTGCACACCGAAGTAATCGGAACCGGTGCTTTTGCGTACAACGACACATTGACCGAGATCAATCTGCCTGCCGGGCTGAAGACGATCGGTAACCATGCCTTTGATAATCCTTATTCTAAGATCAAAACCATCAAACTTCCCGAGGGCGTGACAAAGATCGGCTATCGGGCGTTCCCGTATGCGGAGGAGGTCTATTTCTACGGAGATGCTCCGGCCTTCAATCAGGATGCGTTTAATACGGAGGATCGAACCACCCTCTATTACATTGGGGGCAAGCAAGGCTGGACCACGCCGAGGTACGGAAATTATACATCGATATACGGAGCGCTTCAGACCTATCCCACCTACCCGTGGTGCGAGCAGAGCAATCCTCCGGGGCATACAATTGAAAAGGTAGCGGGCAAGGCTCCGACCTGCACCGAGGACGGCTATGAGGAGTATTGGCGCTGCAAGACCTGCGGCAAGCTGTTCTCCGACGCGAGCGGCACGCAGCAAATCAGCACGCCGCGGGTACGCACTGCGACGGGACACAAGTGGACTTGGATCATCGACAAGGAAGCGACGCCGACGGAAGCGGGCAGCAAGCACCAGAAATGTGACCGCTGCGGCGCGACCCGCTATGAGAATACCGTCATTCCCAAGACCCACGGCGACTCGGTTGTTGCCTATGAGGTGGAAAACGGCAACATCTATTTCGACACCGCGACCGGCACCGTGGTCGACGCGGACAAGACGGTTACCGGAGCGGACATCCCCGAGTACATCTACGGCACGAGGGTCGTCGCCATCGGTGACAATGCGTTCAACTCCCTTTCGGACCTCAAGCGCGTCACCCTTCCGGAGGGGCTGAAGAAGATCGGCAGACTGGCCTTCGCTTGGTGCAGCATTACGACGATTGTGATCCCCGCAAGCGTGACGGAGATCGGCGACGCTGCGTTTGTGACCTACGGAGACAGCGACGCGCTGAGGAGCATCTATTTCCTCGGCGACGCGCCGCAGTTCGGCGACGCGGCGTTCTACAGCGACTATGACATGGACGGCTTTATGATGGATGAAGCCCGTACGCTCTATTTCATGGAGGGCAAAGCGCGCTGGACCACGCCGAAATACGGCAACTACAGCGATCAGTACGGTCTTCAGAAGTATCCCACGCAGCTCTGGACGCATGAGCACACCCTGACGCATGTTCCCGCAGTCAAGGCGGAGTGCGAGAAGGACGGAAATGAGGAGTACTGGAAGTGCTCCAAATGCTACGCTGTGTTTGCCGACGCCGAGGGCAGCGAGCAGTTGGACGAGATTCCGGTGATTCCTGCGCTGGGACACGATTATCAGAGAAAAGCGGATGACCTGCGTCGTGACGGCTCTGCGGAATATCACTTGGAGTGCACACGCTGCGGTAAGAGGGGCGCGTCGGGAACCGTCGCCGCTCACACGCATTTCTTCCCTCCGGCGCAGATTACCCCGAGAAAATCCGCGACCTGCACCAAGTCCGGAGTGTATGCTACGTGCAAATGTAATATCTGCGAATTGACCTTCTATTGCAAGGAATTTGACAAATGGATCTATCTCAGTCAGCCTACGGATGTGATAATCAAGGCGCTGGGGCATGATATTGTCAAGGTAGAGTATGCCGCTCCGACCTGCACCGAGGACGGCAGCCGCGAGCACTGGAGGTGCAAGCGCTGCGGCAATACGTTTGCCGACGCAGCAGGCAATACACCGTACAACGGAGAGACGGTGATTCCGGCACTCGGACACAAGTGGCTCTGGGTGACGGACACGGAAGCGACGGAGACGGCGGTGGGCGTGAAGCATGAGGAGTGCTTCAACTGCGGCGAGAAGCGCAACGAGGGAACGGAGATTCCCATGCGCGCACATACGCATTCTGAGGTGAGCGAGGGAGGCACGCTTGCGGCGATCCCCGCAAAGAATCCGACGTGCACCGAGGACGGCTGGCAGGGCACGGCCCTCTGCACGGAAAAGCCCG
>URWG01000132.1 GCA_900551495.1 uncultured Eubacteriales bacterium | reverse complement strand
CGTGCCGCTGATGATGCAGGCGTATCGGCTGTTTTCCGAGCAGTCGGACGATCCGCTGCACCTCGGCGTGACGGAAACGGGGACGGAATACATGGGAACGATCAAGTCCGCCATGGGAATCGGCGGGCTGCTGTGCCTCGGTATCGGCGATACGATCCGCGTCTCTCTGACTGCCGACCCCGTGCGCGAGGTCGAAGCGGCAAAGGCAATTCTGCGTGCTGCGGGGCTGCGCAAGGGTGTGAACCTGATCTCCTGCCCGACCTGCGGGCGGACGAAGATCGACCTGATCGGACTTGCCGGTCGGGTGGAAGAAGCCCTGCAGGGCATTGACAAGGACATTACCGTTGCGGTGATGGGCTGCGTCGTCAACGGTCCCGGCGAAGCGCGGGAGGCTGACATCGGCGTTGCGGGCGGCGACGGCTGCGGCGTGATCTTTGTAAAGGGCGAGCGCAGAGAGACGCTGCCCTATGACGAGCTGCTGCCCGCGCTGCTGCGCTATATAGAGAAGCTTTGATACACGGGAGAATTACATGAATCCATACCCCTTTTTGCAGATGTTTTTTGAATATCAGCCCGATGAACCGCTGCGTGCCCTCTATGAGCAGGCGGCGGTTTGCCGTGCGGAGATTGCGCCGTCGGAGAAGAAGATTCGGCTGGAGCTGCGGCTTTCGGACTATGTTCCGTCGCGCGTGCTGGACGAAACGGCGGAGCAGCTTGCGGCGCTCTACGGGCTGAAAACCGTTCAGATCGACTCCCGTTTTCCGCCCGAGGCGGCGGGGAAGATCGAGGTCGGCGAGCTGAACCGCTGTATCATCTCCGCGTTTTCTCCTGCGGCGGCGATTCTTGCGGGCTGCACATGGGAGCTTGGCGCGGGGACGAGCGTGCTTCGTCTGCGTGCCAACGGCAAAGATGCCGTTGCACCCCATCTGCATCGGGCAGAGCGGTATTTATCGGAGCATTTTGACCTGACGACGAAGATCGAGGTACGCTGCGGCAATACGGCGGAGGGCGAGTCGCTCTTTGCGCAGACCGAGCAGTTCCGCCGCGATGCCCTGCGTGACATTCCCGCGGCTGCCTTTTCCGCTCCGGAGAAGAAGTCGGAGGCTCCGGCAACGATCTACGGCAAGCCCTTCAGGGGCGATGCGACAAAAATCGGCGACATCACCGTGGATATGCAGGACGAGCGCGTTATCATCGAGGGCAAGGTGTTCTTTATCGACCACCGCGACATCAAGAAGGGCGCGGCTACGGTCATCGGCTTTGATATGACCGACTACAGCGGCTCGATCCGTGTCAGCGGCTACTTTAAGGGCGACACCGGAAAGCCCATTGTGGACGGGGTCAGCAAGACCGGCGTTTGGGTGCGGGTGCAGGGCAAGGTCGATTACGACGACTACAGCAAGGAGGTCGTGGTCAAGCCCTTTGCCATCATGCCCGCCGCCGCACCGCAGCGGGAGGACACGGCAGAGCACAAGCGCGTTGAGCTGCACCTGCATACCACAATGTCCATGATGGACGCACTGACCAAGACGGGCGAGGCGGTCGCTACGGCGGCGCGCTGGGGGCATCAGGCGATTGCCGTTACCGACCACGGAGTTGCTTCCTCCTTCCCCGACGCGTTCAAGGCAAGCAAGAACAAGGTCGCGGGAACGGACAAGAACATTAAGATCCTCTACGGCTGCGAGGGCTACTACGTCAACGACGTGGATGACCGCATTGCCGTTCACGGCGAGCAGAATCAGCCGCTGGAGGGCGAATTCATTGCCTTTGACCTCGAAACGACGGGACTTTCCTCGACGAAGGACGTCATTACCGAATTTGGTGCGGTGCTGCTGCGCGACGGCAAGCCGATCGACACCTTCCGCAGCTTTGTCAACCCGCATCGGCGGCTCGATCCGAAGAATATTGAGTTGACCGGCATCACCGATGCCATGCTTGCCGATGCGCCGGATATTTCCGAGGCACTGCCGAAATTTTTTGAATTCTGCGGCGACCGTGTGCTTGTGGCGCACAACGCCGATTTCGACGTCGGCTTTTTGGCGGCGGCGTGTGAGCGGCTCGGCATTGACTTTGCGCCGACCTATATCGACACGCTGATCCTCTCGCAGAATCTCATGCCGCAGCTTTCCAAGCACAAGCTGAATTTGGTCGCTGATGCGCTGAGCCTGCCCGAATTCAACCATCACCGCGCCTCGGACGACGCGCTGACGTGCGGATACCTCTACCTGCGCTTTGCCGCGATGCTGCAGGAGCGCGGCGTGACGGATATTCAGAGCATCAACGACTGCATGGCGATACTGCGCAACGGCAGCCGCATCAACGACCGCCGTGCGAAGCACATTATCGTTTTTGCAAAGAATCAGACGGGCTTGCGCAACCTTTACCGTATTATTTCCGATGCGCATCTGAAATTTTTCAAGCGCAACCCGCGAATGCCGAAGTCCGAGCTGCTGCAATTCCGCGAGGGACTGATCATCGGCTCGGCGTGTGAGGCAGGTGAGCTGTTTCAGGCGGTGATTGCGCACAAGAGCCGAAAGGAGCTGAAGCGGATCGCCTCCTTCTACGACTTCCTTGAAATACAGCCGCTGAGCAACAATATGTTCATGCTGGCGGACGGAACGGTCGAGAATGTTGAACAGCTACGAGACTTTAACCGCACCATCGTCTCCCTCGGCGAGGAACTGGGCAAGCCTGTTTGCGCGACGGGCGACGTGCATTTTCTGAATCCGGAGGACGAGATCTACCGCCGAATTTTGCTTGCAAGCAAGGGCTTTGACGACTGCGACCGCGAAAATCCGCTCTATTTTCGCACGACGGACGAGATGCTGGAGGAATTCTCCTACCTCGGCGCGGAGAAGGCATTTGAGGTCGTGGTGACCAACCCGAACCATATCGCGGATATGTGTGAGACGGTCCTGCCGCTGCCGAAAAAGCTGTTCCCGCCGAAGATCGAAAACTCGGTCGAGGACCTCAAGCGGCTGGTTTATGAAAAGCTGCATCGGCTTTACGGCGAGAACCCGCCCGAGATCATTACCAAGCGCGTTGAGATCGAGCTGCACGACATCATTACCTGCCACTATGACGTGATCTATATGTCGGCGCAGAAGCTCGTGCAGAATTCCCTCGAGCACGGCTACCTCGTCGGCTCGCGTGGCTCTGTCGGCTCGTCGCTGGTGGCGTATATGTCGGGCATCACGGAGGTCAACTCCCTGCCCGCGCACTACCGCTGCCCGAGATGCAAATACTGCTCCTTCGACGTGCCGGAGGGGATCAACTGCGGCGCGGATCTGCCCGACGCGGTGTGCCCCGAGTGCGGGGAGCGGCTGGATAAGGACGGATTCAATATCCCGTTCGAGACGTTCCTCGGCTTCGGCGGCGACAAGGTGCCGGATATTGACCTGAACTTCTCGGGCGAGTATCAGTCCCGAGCGCACCAGTACTGCATTGAAATGTTCGGCTCGAGCCATGTGTTCCGTGCGGGCACGATCGGCACGGTCGCCGAAAAAACCGCCTACGGCTATGTCAAGAAATATTTGGAAAAGCGCAATATGACCGTCTCCCGTGCGGAGGAGAACCGCTTGGCAGCGGGCTGCGTGGATGTCCGTCGGACGACGGGACAGCACCCCGGCGGTCTGGTCGTTATCCCGCAGGAGAACGAGATTTGGGATTTCTGCCCCGTGCAGCACCCTGCGGACGACACCAAAACCGATATTATCACGACCCACTTTGAATATCACTCCATGGAGGCAAACCTCCTGAAGCTGGATATGCTCGGGCATGATGACCCGACGATGATCCGCATGATGGAGGATATAACGGGTGTTGACGCGCAGACGATCCCGCTTGACGACAAGGATACCATGTCCATCTTCACCAACAGCCGTATCCTCGGCTATGAAAACGACCCGCTTTTGGGTATCCCGGGCACGGTCGCCATTCCCGAATTCGGCACGAGCTTTACCCGCGGGATGCTGATGGACACGAAACCGACCCAGTTCGACACGCTCATTCGGCTTTCCGGTTTTTCGCACGGTACGGACGTGTGGCTCGGCAACGCGAAGGACCTGATCGTCAGCGGGACGGCGACCGTCGGACAAGCAATCGGCTGCCGCGACGATATTATGAACTACCTCATTCACTGCGGTATGCCCGAAAAGCGCGCGTTCAAGATCATGGAGGCGGTGCGTAAGGGCAGGGGACTTCCCGAGGGCGCAGAGGAGGAGATGGTCGCGCACGGTGTGCCGGACTGGTATATCGGCTCGTGCAAAAAGATCAAATACCTGTTCCCGAAGGCACACGCGGCTGCCTACGTTATGATGGCGTTCCGTATTGCGTGGTTCAAGGTACATCATCCGTTAGCGTTTTACGCGGCATATTTCTACCGCCGCAGCCAAAAGGACGGCTTCGACGCGGTTATGATGACTCACGGCATTGAGGCGGTCAAGGAGCACATCAAGGCGATCAGCGGCAACCCCGACCACAGCGCGAAGGATGACGATCTGCTGACGACACTTGAGGTCTGCTATGAGTTCTATCTGCGCGGCTTCGACTTTGCGAACATGGACCTGTACCGCTCGGACGCGACAAAATTCCTCATCCACGAGGGCAAGCTCCTGCCGCCGTTTGTCTCCGTCTCGGGACTGGGCGAAACGGCGGCGCGGGACATTGTTGCCGGTCGTGAGGGAAAGACCTTTGTTTCCATCGAGGAATTTTCCGCCGCCTGCCCGAAGGTGTCCAAAACGCATATCGAAAATCTGAAGCAGGCGGGTGCGTTCGGCGATCTGCCCGACACCAGTCAGATGTCGCTATTCTGACAGATGCAACAAATTTTTCTCTGATAATTCGTGCAAAATAACAAAGAATCCGTATTTTTAGGAAAATCGATTGCCGTTTCAAGAAATATGCTGTATACTTAATGAGACGAGAAAACAGGAGAAGCTCCGATGCTTCGGAGCGTCCCGAGATTGAAGAAGGAGTGTCTTATCATGCAAAAGCTTGAAAAACAGTTCCATATCCATTGCGTCGAGGGTGACGTCGGCCGCTACTGCATCCTTCCCGGCGACCCCGGACGCTGTGAATCCATTGCGAAGCTCTTTGACAACCCCGTGCATGTTGCGCAGAATCGGGAATATAATATCTACACCGGCTATCTGCTCGGCGAAAAGGTCAGCGTCTGCTCCACCGGCATCGGCGGCCCGTCGGCCTCC
>URWG01000131.1 GCA_900551495.1 uncultured Eubacteriales bacterium | reverse complement strand
TCCATGTGACCGCCGATGGAGACGGATGCCTCGTTCGCCTCGGGGCAGTCCTCGGGTGCGCAGTCGATCACCTCAAAGGGCACCTCGTAGACATCCTGCATGAACTGCACGTCGAAGCGCCGCTCGCCGTGCAGGGTGTACGCCGCTTGCAGGCGCTTTGCCAGCGCACTGTCGCCGCAGAGATAGATGCGGAAGCCGCCGATGGACCACAGCAGGAACTTGACGTACCGCTCGACATAGCGGTAGTCTGCCTCCGCCGATTCCGCCGTACCGCGAATTTTGGTATGATGGACGGAGATTTTGCCCTTGTCGCGCTCAATGGCGATGGTCAGGGGCTTCGTCGCTTCCTTTTCATACGCGTCGATCCAAACGCCAAAGGGGATGAATTCCGGATCCAGCTCCGGCAGATTCCGAACGGAACAGTCGATTCCCAAATACTTCATTCGTATCTCCTATCAGTGCTTCGCCGCCTCGTCCGCGACGATTTTTTGCATTTGCTCCCATTTTTGCTCCATATCCGCCACGAGCTTGAGCTGCGAGCGTGCGCGGACAAGATTGTGCTCGGGATAGTCGGTCTTGAAATAGAGGTCGCCGTCAAGATAGTCCGTCAGGAAGCGGACGGCAAGCTCCAGCGTGATGATCTTCGCGCCGAGGGGCAGAAGCTCGCGCTCCTTGTCGGTCAGACCGGTGCAGGCGGTGAGGTAGCCCGCCGTATAGACGCGAAAGCGCTCGAGATCCAAGCCCATCTTGCCGACGTCCGGCTCATCCTCCGCTGCCGTGGCGGCGCCGAAGCGGATGGAGTCGCCGAAATCGTACAGCGACGAGCCGGGCATAACCGTGTCAAGGTCCAGAACGCAGAGCGCCTTACGGGTCTTGCGATCGAGCAGGACGTTGTTGAGCTTTGTGTCGTTATGCGTCACGCGCAGGGGAAGCTCACCGCGCTCGAGCAGGTCGCAGACGGTGCCCGCCTCCGCCTCCCGCGCCATGATGAAGGCAATCTCGTCGGCAGCCGCGGGAGCACGACCGGAGCGGTTTTTCTCCAGCGCCTCCTTAAACAGCCGATAGCGGTTGACAGTATTATGGAACAGCGGGATGGTTTCATGCAGCGTTTCGGCAGGAAAATCCTTCAAAAGCTCCTGAAACCGCCCGAAAGCAATGGCGCTCTCGTAGAAATCGGCGTTGCTCTCCGGTGCCTCCAAGCAGATGCCGTCGGCAAATTCATAGCAGCGCCAATACTCGCCGCTCTCGTCAACATAGTAATAGGTGCCCGCATCGGACGGAACGAAGTGCAGTGTCTCGGCGGGGTCGCTGACGCGGCTGCGCAGATATTCCGTCACCGCGCCGACGTTCTCCATGACCGCCCTCGGGTCGGTAAAGACGTACTTATTGATGCGCTGTAAAATATAAACACTGTCGCGGTCGGTCTTGATCTGATAGGTGCTGTTGATATGTCCGGAGCCGAAGGTGCGGCAGCTTGTCAATTTACCGTTCAGCGCGAAATGCTGCGCGGCTGCTTCGGGACGCAATTTCTGATGCAACAGAGATCATCCTCTCAATAGTTTTGTGGAGCAAAACGGGTCTATGCCGACAGAGCCCGCCGTTCCATGCCTCATCCTATGAGGACGCGGGCGGAAGGTGCGCGGCTCCGCGAGGTATCATGTTGTTGAATTATATCACAAATTTATCAAAAAAGCAAGTAATCCATTCGATTTCCGTATATTTTGGACAATTATTCCCGCGGAAAGCTTCTTCGCGGCTTTCGAAAGCGCTTTTGATGAAAGCGCCGAGTGAATTGCCAAGAAAGGACAGCTCTTCCCTTTTATGAAAGGAGCTTCTGCGTTTTTTGCAGCGCGGCATACATTCCGTCCCGCGCCATCAGCTCGGCGTGCGTTCCCTGCTCGCAAATTCTGCCGTCCGCAATCACGACGATGCGCGAGGCGCTGCGGATGGTGGACAGGCGGTGGGCGATGATGAGCGTCGTCCTGCCGACTGCTAGCGCGTCAAGCGCGGACTGGATTTTCGCCTCGGTCACGCTGTCAAGGGCGCTGGTCGCCTCGTCCAAAATCAGGATGGGCGGGTTTTTCAGGAAGATACGGGCGATGGACACGCGCTGCTTCTGCCCGCCGGACAGGAGCGTGCCGCGTTCACCGACGTTGGTATCAAAGCCGTCGGGCATTGCCATGATGTCGTCGTAAATCTCCGCCCGCTTTGCCGCCTCGACGATCTCCTCCTGCGTCGCGTCGGGCTTGCCGTAGCGGATGTTGTTGCCGATGGTGTCGGCAAAGAGGAACACGTCCTGCTGCACCACGCCGATGACTTGATGGAGCGACCTCTGTGTGACGGTGCGGATGTCCCGCCCGTCGATGTCGATCTCGCCCTCGGTCACGTCGTAAAAGCGCGGGATCAGTCGGCAGAGCGTGCTCTTACCGCCGCCGGAGGGTCCGACGATCGCCACCGTCTCACCGGTCTTAATGTGCAGCGTTACGTTTTCAAGGACGTCCGGCTCCTCGTAGGCGAAGGAGACGTCCTTAATGTCGATCTCGCCGCGGACATCCGTCAGCGGGACGGCGTCGGGCGCATCCTTCAGCCGCGGCTCGGTGCGCATCAGCTCGGCGAAGCGCTCCAGTCCCGCAAAGCCGCTGGCGAACATCTCCGCGAAGTTCACAAGCTTCCGCACCGGACTGATAAAGGTGGAAATATACAGGCTGAAGGTCAGAAGATCGACCATTTCAATGCTGTCCGACATGATGAGTGCGCCGCCCGCCGCAATGACCGCGACGGAGAGAATGGACATGAAGAATTCCAGCGAGCCGCTGAAAATGCCCATCTCCTTGTGGAATTCCCGCTTTGAGACCTTAAAGCGCTCGTTTGCCTCGTCGAACTTCCGAAATTCGACCGACTCGTTGGCAAACGCCTTCGCCGTCCGAATACCGGAGAGCGACGATTCGATCTCGGCATTGATGGCGGCGGTGCGTTTTTTGACGTTTTTTGAAGCGCTTGCCATTTTGCGGCGGCGCGAAATGACCACGACGAGCAGGATCGGCAGGATCACGCACACCACCAGCGCCAGCCGCCATTCGATCGAGAACATTACGACCAGTGCGCCGATGATGGTCAGCACGGAGATCACGAGGTCCTCCGGTCCGTGGTGGGCAAGCTCGGTGATCTCGAACAGGTCGCTCGTCAGGCGGCTCATGAGCTGACCGGTGCGGTTGCGGTCGTAGAATTCATAGCCCAGCGACTGCATATGGCTGAACAGATCACGCCGAATGTCCGCCTCCACGCGGATACCGAAGGTGTGACCCCAGTAGCAGATCACGTAGTACAAAAACGCGCGGAGGAGGTATGCCGCCGCCATCACGCCCATGACGATGAAGAAGGTCGTGTATGCGTTGCGCGGCAGAAGATCGTTCATCGCCGTGCGCGACACCAGCGGAAACGCCAGATCGACCGCCGCAACGATGATTGCGCACAGCATATCCATCGCAAAGAGTCTGCGGTGGGGCTTGAAATACGAGAGAAAAATGCGCATGAGGCCGTGCGACTGATAGTATTTTGTGTCTTTATTGTTCATTGCTCTGTTCCTTTGACGATATTATGGATCCACATTCCCTTTTTTATCATAATCAGACCGATAACGCACTTGCCGATGTCCGCGAGCTGGCAGATGAGAAACAGCGGCACGATGCTCACGCCGAGGAAGTGCAGCCCGTATGCCAGCGGCACGGTGAAAACGCAGACGTAAAAGCTGTCGAACAGGAAGGTGACAAAGGTCTTACCGCCCGAGCGGAGGGTGAAATAGCAGGCGTTTGCGAGGCTGTTGAGCGGCATACACAGCGCCATAATCAGCAGAAAATCGGCAGCCAGCGAGCGCGCCGCCTCCGTCGCGTTATAAATCTGCGGAATCAGGTGCGACATCGCCGCCATCACGCCGCCGATTACGAAGCAGATCACAACGGAAAAGACAATCAGCTTGCGGTCGGTATCCACCGCCTCGTCGAGCTTGTCCGCACCGAGGAGCTGCCCGACAATAATGCCGATGGCGTTGCCCATCGCCAAAAATGCAACGTTAAATACATTGGAAACGGTCGAGCAGATGGTGTACGCGGGACCGACGACCAGCCCGCTGAGCGAATAGCACTGGCTCAGGAGCGCCATACCGACCGCCCATAGCGTCTCGTTGAGCATCAGCGGAACGGTCTTTTTTGCAATTTGAACGGAAAGCCGCTTCGGAATGCGCAGCGATCGATAAACCCCGACGATGTAGGGATTTTTCTCCGGCTTTGCGTGTGCCCAAATCATGACGATCCCCGCCTCGGCAAAGCGGGCGATGACCGTTGCGATGGCAGCGCCCTCCGCGCCCAGCGCGGGGAAGCCCAGATAGCCGAAGATCAGCACCGTGTTGAGGCAGAGGTTTACCAGCACCGAGGCGATGCCCGCCACCATGGGGACGATTGTCTGACCGCACTCGCGCAGCGTGCCGGAATAGCACTGCGACAGGACAAACGGCAGGAAGCCGACCAGCATGATGCGCAGGTAGTTTTGCGCGTGGACGAAGCTCGCGGTACGCTCCGCCTCTGTTCCCTCGCCGAGGAGATAGAGCATGATAAGCCTGTCGCCGAACAGCAGAAACACCGCCGTGCCGAGCACCAGCAGTCCGATGCTGACGCAGAGCTTAAAGCGGAAGGCATGGCGTACACCGTCGTAGTCCTGACCGCCGTAATACTGTGCACCGAAAATGCCCGCGCCGGATACTGCGCCGAAAATTGCCAGATTGAACACAAAAATCAGCGTGTTTGCCACGCCGACGCCGCGCATCTCCGCCTCACCGACCCGTCCGACCATGATATTGTCCAGCAGGCTGACGAACTGGGTGATGCCGTTTTGCACCATGATCGGCACGGCGATCGCCAGTGCCATTGCATAAAAAGCGCGGTTTCCGATGTACCGCTTCCGTAATGAGGTTCGCATAAAAATCTCCGTTTTTATCTTTTTTAATGTGTCCGCATATTATAGCAATTCCGCACGGAAAAGGCAATACCCTTCCGCGCGGAATTGAAAGCAGCCGAATTTTGCACCGTTCTTTGAGGAAGCCCCGACGAAACTATCAAAAATGGGCGGCGAAAAAGCTTCGCCGCCCACCCAGCTTGTCAAAGAACTCCGTTGTCATTCCGAGGAGGGCGAAGCCCGACGTGGGAATCTCATGTAAAA
>URWG01000130.1 GCA_900551495.1 uncultured Eubacteriales bacterium | reverse complement strand
CCGTTTTCCTAATTGCGGAGAGAAATATCAACATTTGTACAGCCCTTGGGAATTGTGATGAGGCAGTACTGTCCTGCGCAACCGGCGGTCGTTGCGTTATCGCGGTCCCAACGGACATTGAGGGATACAGTGTTACCATCAATCTTGAGATTTTGGGGATAGAAATACATCGTTACGGAATTCTCTGCACAGAGATCGACCAGCAGAAGAGCATTCTCCGCGAAAAAGTCCGCGTCGTAAACCGCATCAGTCGTCCCATCGGTTTCTTGGATGACGTTGGCATGATTCTTATTCGCCGATGCCGTCTGTATCGCTGCGTCAAGCGCTGCCAGATCATCCGTATTTTGTAAAATATTCCAACCGGAAGCAAAGCGGGAAAGCCCGGACTCTTCCTCACACCCCGTCCCGCTCAAATTTCGAAACGGCTCTGCGTCGCTTCCGAGCGGAATGTTGTAATAGTATACCGAATAGTCCAACTCCGGGTTTAGTTTCTTCAAACTCTTGTCCGCTGTGTGCGGACGTGCACCGTTTGCAGCTATAAAAATCAGCGCGATCGGGACCACCAGCACCAGCGTAACGATGACGGCGGTGATGATTGCTTTCTTGTTCACGGCGCGGCTCCTTTCGTTCTAAGCGGGGTCGTAGATGAGGTTCAGATCTGCAGCGGTGCAGTCCTTCGGAACGGGAATAAGGCAATACTGTCCCGCGCTGCTGCCGACGCATGAGCTGTCGCTGTCCCAACGGAGGTCGAGACTTGCGGTGTCGCCGCTGACTGCGAGATTTTCCGGATAAAACCGCGCAACGGCGTGGCTCTCCGCGCACAGATCGACCAAAAGCAGGTTGTTTTCACGGAAAAACTCCTCGTTATATTCCACGCTTGCGGTACGGCGCGTCATGGAGATCAGTCGGTAAGCGGGTTCAACGGCGCTTTCCTCCACGTCGGCTGCGGTCTGCTCAAAGGCGCGAAGCTCCGTTTCGTCGGAGAGTATGCGCCAGCCGACGGCAAGCTCCGTCTGCTCGTCGTCAAGCACCTGTGTGCCGGAGAGGTTGCGGAATTCTTCTCCCGCCCGATCACCGGACAGCTCGCCGGGGTAATCGTAGTAGACCGTCGTATAGTCCAAGTCGTAGTTGAGCTTTTCCAGTGCGGAGTTGACCTCGTGATAAGCCCAAACCGCGTCGGCGCTGCCGGTCGGAGCCGCCGTTTCCTCAACGGTGCCGTCGGCACAGCCCGACAGGAGGAGGCAGAGCAGAAGTGCACAGGAAATCAATCGTGTTAGGTGTTTGCATTTCATTGCGTTATCCTCCTTGTTATTCTTTGGCGTGATTACCTTACACCAATATTATATCACAGGGAATAACGCAAAGTCAATCGACAATGTAAATAGAATAAAGCGACAGTAATTGGCAAAAATTAACAAAAGGGAAGAGAAGCATATCCTGCGCTTTTTATTTCAGACGGTTCTTTACGCGGAAGATCAGACGGACCGTGCCGTAGTGCTTTCCGAGGAGCAGCCGATAGATCAGGCGGCGGTTGCCGTCGAGCAGGGGCAGGTGCGGATTGGTGCGGAAATCGGGGAAATTCTTCTCCATATAGTCGCGGAACTGCCCGATCAGCGGGCTGCGGCGGTCGATCAGCAGGACCCGAACGGTCGCGGCAATCAGAAGATGCTCAATGGCAAGAAAGGTCAGCTCGTTGCGGCAGCGCTCAAGCAGACCGTGCGCCCGATACCACGAAAGAATGTCGTCGAATGCGGCGATGATCTCGGCATTGCGGGCGGCGTTTTTGTTGTTCATGGCGCTGCCGTCGCGCTGGAGATAGTGATAATACGCGCCCCCGAGCCGCAGCGCGGACTTGGCGACGGCGTTGAGCTTCGTGACCACGCGGATGTCCTCGTACCACACCTTTGTGGCAAAGGAAATGTCGTTCTCCGTGAAGAGCGTGCGGCGATAGGCGCGGTTCCACGGCGCCATGATGCCGAAAAACAGCTCCGGCTCGTCCGCAGCGCTGCAAAGCTTGCCGACGGGAACGCGCTCGTGCAGCTCGCCGACCTTTTTCCCGTCGCGCTCGACGACCGCGCCGAAAAGATACAGGTCGGCGTCCGTCTGCTCCATGGCGGCGGAGAGGTCGGCAAGCAGCGTCGGCTCAAGATAGTCGTCGCCGTCCACAAACAGCAGATACTCACCCGAAGACAGCGCAATGCCGTGGTTGCGTGCGGCGCCCGCACCGCCGTTGGGCTGGTGGACGGCGCGGACTAACGGCGACTGCGCGGCAAATTCGTCGCAGAGCCTGCCGCTGCCGTCGGGCGAGCCGTCGTCGATGAGCAGCAGCTCAAAGTCCTGACAGGTCTGCGCGAGGATCGAAGCAACGCACTTGCGGAGATAGGCTTCCACGTTATAGATCGGAATGATGATACTGAATTTCGGCATGGCGGTATCCTCCGGAATCGTCTGTATACATAAGCATTATATAAGCATTATACCGAAATTCCGCAGCGGATGCAAGAGAATTATTATAACAGGATCGGCTGCATCTGCCGACCCGCAAGCGCAAGCCGTGCCGCTTCGGGGAGCTTTTCAAAGTCTGCAACGAGGCTGAAGGGCTTGCTCTGCGGGCTGTCCTGCCCGAAGGGGACGAAATAGTAGTGCCGCCGATTGAGCAGCGTGCCGAGATTTGCCGCCGCGCCCGAAAGCCCGTCGTTCGTGGAAACGGCAAGGAGAATGGGGCGGGCATTGCGCAGATGGGCTTTGCAGGCGAAGGTCACGGGCGTGTCGGCGATCCCGTTTGCCAGCTTGCCGAGTGTTGTTCCGGTGCAGGGCGCGACGATCAGAAGATCAAGCGGCGCCTTCGGACCGAGCGGCTCGACTTGGGGAAGCGTGCGGAGGATTTCGCGCCCGCAGAGCGCTTCGACCTGTGCAATGAAGTCCGCCGCCTTGCCGAAGCGCGTGTCGGTGCGATAGGCGGCGTCGGAGAAGATCGGATGTACGTCGTATTCCTCTGTCAGCGCCGCGAGCGCCGACAGCGATTTCCGAAAGGTGCAGAACGAGCCGCTGAGGGCATAGCCGATTTGGGGTTTCATTCGGATTCCTCGCTTTCCGTGATGATTTGCCGCGCATAAAGAATGCCGGCGGTTTTCGGCGCACATTTCCCGGGCAGACCCGACGCGTAAATGCACTTCCTGCCGAGCGCCCGACAAAGCTCCGGTGCGATGCCGTAGGGAGGGGAGGACAGGTCGATGAGCGTGCAGTCCGCCGAGAGCTGCCCGAGCTGTGCGCGGTCAAGAATCGGGCTTGGGACGGTGTTGAAAATAAAGTCGTATTGTGAAAGCCCGTGCAGATACCGCCCCGTCCGCTCGGAGGTAAGTCCCAGCGCCTCGACAAGCCCCTCGTCGGCGGGGCGGCGGACGCTGACGGTGACTGCGGCGGAGAGCGCGTGGAGCCTCGGCGCCAGCGCCTTGCCGATGCGCCCGAAGCCGATCACAAGGCAGCGCGCGCCGTGGAGCGTAATCGGGGCGGCGTCCATGGCAAGGGCGATTGCACCCTCGGCGGTGGGGACGGCGTTGGCGGTCGTGAGCGGTTCCGCGCCGTAGAGGTCGTGAACCTTGTGCCCCCGTGCGGAAAAAAGCTCCCGCAGAGCGCCGAAGCGTCCGCCGAAAATCTGCGCTGCGGGCGGCAGACGCTCGGCAAGCTCCGCAGCGGACAGGCGGCGTTCTCCGCGGATACGGTCGCCGTCGAACGAGGGAAACGGAAAAATCACCGCCTCCGTTTCCGCTGACGGCGCGGTATCCGTACATTGCGGGACGTCGAGCGTCGCGACCTCCCAGCCTGCCGCCTGCAGTGCGCGGGCTGCCCATGTGCTGCGGGCGTCCCCGCCGATCATCCAAGCCTTCATAGCGCCACTCCCTTTCCACCCAGCGTATTCAAATTTTTCCGAAATGGTGCAAAAGGTGGTTGTCAAGCGTGAAAAGGTACGGTATAATATTTCCCGGGAAAAGAGGAGATGAAGATGGAAAAAGGCTTTATACACGACATGCTGGATGTCAAGATCTTGATTTTATATATTATGGCGCGGGTGCTGTATCCGGTCGATCTGCAAAAAATCTATGAGCTGGCGTTTCAGGACGACTGCCTGAGCTATTTCGACTTGGCACAGGCGGTGCCGGATATGGTCGAAAGCGGACATTTGGAGGAGGTGGACGGCGGGCGCTTCGTCATCACCGAAAAGGGCAGAGAGGCTTGCACGGTGACGGAGGACGCGATTGCTTTTCCCGTGATGCAGCGGGCGAAGGCGGCGGTCGAGCGCTTTAACGATGCCGTGCGCCGCAGCAGCTTTGTCAAGACGGAGATCACGCCGCGCGGCGACGGGGACTATTCCGTCCGCCTGACGCTGAACGATGAGGTCAGTGTTTTGCTGCAAATGGAGCTGATGGCGCCGACGCAGAAGCAGGCGTACCGTTTGGCGCGTGCCTTTACCGAGCGTGCCGAGGTGGTTTACAAGACAATCATGGACCAACTCCTGTCAAAGCCGAAGGAAGAGACTTGAATTTTCCGAAATTTGTGTTATAATACAGATGGGGAAACCCTTTATAACACGAAAGGAGCGACGACCATGAAATTCCAGTTTACCGAGAAGAAAGTCAGTCTGCCCGCCAGCGTTCATGCCTATGCCGAAAAGAAGGTAATGAAGTTAGAGCGGTTCTTCCGCGACGATGCGGAAGCGCTTGTCGCCTTTTCTGTAGAGAAGGATCGTAATAAGGTCGAAATTACGATCCACGCCGCGAATACCTATTTCCGCGCCAGCGAGTCCACGAGCGATATGTATGCGTCGATCGACGCGGCAGTCGCAACGATGGAGCGTCAGATCCGCAAGAACAAGACCCGTCTTGCCCGCCGCCTGCGGCAGGATGCGTTTGTTCGCACGGCGGAGGTCACCTCTTTTGCTCCCGAGACGGAGGAGGAAGGCAGCTTCGAGATCGTGCGCTTCAAGGAATTCCCAATGAAGCCCATGACCCGCGAGGAGGCAATCCTTCAGATGAACCTGCTGGAGCATAACTTCTTCGCCTTTAAGGACGAGGAAAACGGCGGCGCATTTGCGGTGGTCTACAAGAGAAACGACGGCGGCTACGGTCTGATCGAAGACGTAGAATAAAACAGAAAAGAATAATCCGGGGCAGGGAAACCTGCCCCGGATTTTTTGCGGTTATTTCTGCGATTACGAGGAAACCG
>URWG01000129.1 GCA_900551495.1 uncultured Eubacteriales bacterium | reverse complement strand
CTTTGCCGCCGTGACGCAGCCCGCAGGCTTATGCATCATCAGCACGATACGCCGATCACCGCGCGCGATCGGCTGTCCGTCTAAGCAAACAACCGCCGTCATCTCGTCGATGTGCTGCTCCGGCGAGCGCACCGTTGCGCCGTTGACCGTCACCCTACCCGCGCGGACCATATCCCGCAGCTTTCGTCTGGACTCCAGTCCCGCCTCCGCCAGATACTTGTCAAGCCGCTGCATTCTCCGTTCCTCCTTGGCATATTTGTCCCCGCAGGGACATACAGTTTACCACATCAATACATTTGTGGGGGGAATCCTATGTTTGTTTTCACCGCCAAGCTTTCCAAGCCGAAGCTTTTCGCTGCCGGTATTCTGCTCCTTGCCGCCGTGCTTCTGATCGTCCTGCTCGCCGTGTCCGGCGGCAAAGAAAGTGAAGCTCCCGTCGGAGAGACCAACGACGACCGTGTCGCCTACCTTGCGACCTTCGGCTGGAGCGTCAACGCCGAGCCGACCGAGGTACAGCAGGTGCGTATTCCGGACACCGCCGACAATAAGGTCTTTGCCCGCTACAACGACCTGCAGCTCAGTCAGGGCTTTGATCTGACGCAGTACGCGGGAAAGGAAGTCATGCGCTACGTCTACGAGGTTCTCAACCATCCCGACGCCACCGAGCCGGTCTATGCCGGTATCTTGGTCTACGAGGGGAGGATCATCGGCGGCGACATCACCGATACCTCGCCGAACGGTCAGATTCACGGCTTTGCCATGCCCGGAAGCCCGCAGGCGACCGTTCCGAGCGAAAGTGCCGAGCCGTCCTCCGAGGCAGCGAGCGAAACCGCCGAGCTGCCGACGGAAAGCGGCACAGCCACCGAAGCGGTAACGGAAGCGCCGACCGCCTCCGAGGGATAGTATAGCACAGCTCCGCGCAGAAAAAAAGGCTTGCATCCGCACGCGTCGGCTGCTATAATGTAGGAAATGCGGCTGCGGCGTCGGAGCGGCGGTTCGCTATACACTTCAGGGCAGGGTGCAAATCCCGATCGGCGGTAAAAGTCCGCGAGCGCTTCGGCGCAGGATTCGGTGTAATTCCGAAACCGACTGTAAGGAGCCTTCCGACGGCGTTCGGCGGCTCTAAGTCAGGATGGAAGAAGTTTAATTCCCGTATTTTCACTGCCCGAAGCATTTGCTTCGGGCATATTTTTTTCGGAGGCATATCATGAAGCAGACAAATACCAAAAAGATCGCCGTTCTTGCCATGTTGACCGCGCTGGCATTCGTCGCCGTGGCGCTGCTGCGCGTTCCGGTGTTCATCTTCCTGAAATACGAGCCGAAGGATGTCGTGATCGTGCTCGGCGGCTTCCTGTACGGACCGCTTGCCGCCGCCGTTATCTCTGCGCTGGTATCCTTCCTGGAGATGCTCACCGTCAGCGACACGGGACTGATCGGCTTTGTGATGAATTTTATCAGCAGCGCCGCCTTTGCCTGTGTCGCCGCGCTGGTGTACAAGAAAAAGCACACGCTGTCGGGCGCGGTGCTCGGGCTTTTGGCAGGCGTCGTCTCCATGACCGCCGTCATGCTGCTGTGGAATTTTATTCTGACGCCGCTTTACATGGGGACACCCCGTGTGGAGGTCGCCGCCATGCTGATTCCGGTCTTTCTCCCCTTCAATCTGCTTAAAAGTCTGCTCAACAGCGCCATCGCCGTGCTGCTGTACCGTCCGCTGGTGCAGGGGCTGCGGCGGGCAAACCTGTTCCCGCAGAGCACCGCCGCCGCAGGACGTGGAAAGCTGTGGGTTTGGCTTGCAGCAGCGCTTGTCCTTGTTGTCGGGATTGTCCTGCTGATTGTCATTTAATATAATGGTATGCACCCGCAAAGCTTTTCATTGCTTTGCAGGTGCATTTTTTATGTTAGAATCTGTTAAAAATTATAGCGCCAAAGGCGCGTCAGATTCTGCATGAGACGTCGCAGCGTGCGTTCGCACGATGCGAGTGTGCGTAGCACACGGGATTCTTGATTCAATATTTTAATCAAGAATCAGTATGATACCGCCGCAGAGGCACGCCGTAATACAGTAAAAAGCCGAGGGTCGTACGACCCTCGGCTTTGTGGTATGTGCAATTAGTGGGAAACGAAGAACATCACGGTGAAGAGAATGCCGATGACCCAGGTGCCCACCTTGATTTCCTTGATCTTGCCGGTGAAGAGCTTGACCAGGATGTAGGAGATCAGGCCGAAGGCGATGCCGTAGGAGATGTTGTAGGTAAGCGGCATGATCGCCATGGTGAGGAACGCGGGGATTGCAGAGGCCGGATCGCCCCACTCGATGTCCTTGACGCCGCCAATCATAAGGATGCCGACATAGATCAGCGCGGCAGCCGTCGCACAGGACGGAATCAGACGCGCGATCGGCGCAAGGAACATGGTGATGAAGAACATCACAGCGCAGGCGACGGAGGTCAGGCCGGTACGGCCGCCTTCCGCAACACCGGCGGAGGATTCGACGAAGGTGGTGACGGTGGAGGTGCCGCAAACTGCGCCGAAGCAGGTCGCAACAGCGTCCGCCAGCATTGCCTTTTCCATACGGGGAACATTGCCGTCCTGGTCGAGCAGACCGCCGACGGAGCAGGCGCCGAACAGCGTGCCGAGGGTATCGAACATATCGACCATGCAGAAGGCAAGCATGGAGCAGATGAAGGTGAGGACAAAGCTGCCCATGCCGTTGGCTGCGATCCATGCGGAGAAGTCAAAGCCCTTGGTAAACACGGCGCCGAAGCCGATGTTGAAGAAATCCTTGAACGGCGCAATCGGGTTGAAGGACAGGCTTGCTGCAAAGCCGTCATAGAAGCCGGCAACAGTGAAGCCAAGGAGGTAGTAAAGAACGGCACCGCCGATGATGCCCCAGAACACAGCGCCCTTGACCTTCTTCTTGGACAGCGCGCCGATGACAACTACGGCGAGGATGGTAACAATCAGAGGCATGATTTCGCCCCAGGTGACATTGCCGAACACGATGTTGAACGAGTGCAGGTTAACCAGGGTTGCGCCGTCATCGACGACAAGACCGACATTCTGCATACCGATAAAGGCGATGAACAGACCGATGCCGGCTGCGATGGCGCCCTTAACCGCCTTGGGAATGGCTTCGAAGATGAGCTTGCGGAGACCGGTGATGGTCAGGAGAATGAAGACAAGGCCGTCAACAAGGACCATGACCAGAGCGTTCTCGTAGGTGAAGCCCAGACCGAAGCAAATGGTATAGACGAAGAATGCGTTCAGACCCATGCCGGAAGCCTGAGCAAGAGGAAGTCTTGCCATGAGGCCGATGAGCAGAGTGCCGAACACGGCGGAAATGGCAGTCGCGATGTAAACGGCGTTGTACATCGGACCGGCTTGGCCGTCAAGGTCGCCGAACATGCCGGCGTTGACCATCAGGATGTACGCCATTGCCATGAATGTGGTGATACCGGCTACAATTTCGGTACGCACCGTGGTCTTGTTTTCCTTTAGCTTGAAAAACTTTTCCATAGTATCCCTCCATTTATTTTTCGGAGGCAACCGCCTCACACATTGAAGTATACCATATGTCTAAAAAATTTTCAAGATGATTCGACAAATTTTTTGGTCAAATTTTACGAAAAGTCGTTCGTGCGTTCTGAATATTTGTCTATTTTTGTTGCAGCATATACACAATACAATGAATAATCAGGGAAGCGCGATCTCTGCGTGCGCATTTTTCTCCGAAAGCGTCAGCTCGCAGACGGAGATCCCGCTCTCCTCAAGCGAGTAGGTTCCGTAGGGAACGCCGGAAAAATTCAGCCGTATCTCCTCCCCGACCGTCTCGCAGCGAAGTACCTCGCGACGGCGATAGCTTCCGTCGGTCAGTACATAGTCCAGCCAGCCGCTGCGAACGTTTTCCGCGCTGACCGTACCGCGCAGCGTAACCGTTCCGACCTCCTCCGAGGTCAGATGCAGGCTCTCGCCGTCCGTCCAGCCGCGTCCGCCGCGAATGCTGAGCGTCCCGTGCGCATCAAGGGTAAAGGCGGTACAGCCGCCGTTCGTAAAAATATAGTAGTCCGACGGCTCGAGCAGTCCGCTGACCGCATTGCCCCGCTCGTCGGGCACCATGGTCTGCACGGGCAGCCCGTCGGCGGAAAACAGGCGGATCTGCTCCGCGCCCTGCTCGGACTGCACGCGGACCCGCTTCCAAAGGTGGACATCCCCCGTCTCCGTCCCCGCATCTGTCCGAGCGGCGACGACCGCGCCCACCGTCCCGATGGAAATTGCCACCGCAATGCTCATCAGCAGGAACGAACAGCTCATTCGAAGTGTTTTCATTTGTATCCTCCCCTTTTCTCCCTCAGTATAGCGACCGGAATTTGGAAAAAACGTCGAGAAAAACAGGTATAAAATCTTTTTTCGCTGTCGATACTGATGCTCGGAGGTGCTGTTATGCAAAACAACAACAAATCAAAAGGCTTCCGCAGCTTCGTAAAGGAGAAGGGCTACTACATAGTCCTGCTCCTGTGCGCAGCCGCCGTGGGAGTATCGGGCTATTTCCTTCTTACCGGTAGAAATGAGGCGTCGCCGGAGGAAACACCGGTCGTTGCAACCGTCTCGCCGACCGTTTCTCCGAGCGAGAAGCCCTCGACCGCAGTTTCGGAGGGCACGACCCCGCCGACCCGCTCCGAGGGCTTCGGAAAGACCACAAAGCCGGTCGCGGGAGAGGAGCTGACCGCCTTTGCCGCCGATCACCTTGCCTATAACGAGACGACGCGGGACTGGCGCACGCATGAGGGCGTTGACCTGAGCGCCGCCCAAGGAGAGGCTGTCACTGCGGCGGCAAACGGAACGGTCCACACGATCTACGAGGACAACAGCCTCGGCATGACCGTTGTGCTGACACACGCCGACGGCTACACCACGCATTATTCCAACCTCGCCGAGGACATTCCCGTCAGCGTCGGTGATACTGTCGCGGCAGGCAGTACGCTCGGAACGGTCGGGCAGACGGCAAACAGTGAGACGGCGATCGCCTCACACCTGCACTTTGCCGTTTACAAGGATAACGCTCCCGTCGATCCAGCGGAATTCTTCGCAAAGACAGAATAAGCGACCGCCTTTCTCCGTTTTCACAAAAATCGGGGCGAATAGTCGAAAAGCCTCCCCCGTGTCATTGCGAGGAGCGAAGCGACGTGGCAATCTTGTGCAGGCAGTTTCGAATTTGCCGAAGTTTGTCAGAATTTCGAAACAATTCTGCGAGATTGCCACGACCCTTTCAGGGTCTCGCAA